>JBAZKX010000142.1:0-6090 GCA_041650575.1 Desulfobaccales bacterium | reverse complement strand
GTCGGACTCGCAGGCGAACTGGGCCACGCCGCTCTTGGCGTTATGGGCCATGGCGCCGCCCAGGTCTTCGAAGCTGATCTCTTCGCCGGTGACGCTCTTGATGACGTCCGGGCCGGTGATGAACATGTACGAGGTGTTCTTCACCATGAAGATGAAGTCGGTCATGGCCGGGGAGTAAACCGCGCCGCCCGCGGTGGGTCCCATGATGGCGGAGATCTGGGGGATGACGCCGCTGGCGATGGCATTGCGGTAGAAGATCTGGCCGTAGGCGGAAAGCGAATCCACGCCTTCCTGGATGCGGGCCCCGCCGGAGTCGTTGAAGCCCACGCAGGGCACCCCGGCCTTCAGGGCCAGGTCCATGACCTTGCAGATCTTTTTCGAGTGCATCTCCCCGAGCGACCCGGCCCGGCTGGTGAAGTCCTGGGCAAAGGCGAACACCGGCCGGCCGTTCACCATCCCGAAGCCGGTGATGACGCCGTCCGCGGGGATCTCCACTTTCTCCATGCCGAAATTGACGCAGCGGTGCTTCACAAAGATATCGGTCTCCCGGAAGGTCCCCGGGTCAAAAAAGAGGTCCAGGCGCTCCCGGGCGGTGAGCTTGCCGCTGGCGTGCTGCTTCTCCACCGCCTTGGCCCCACCCATCCCCTTGATCTGCCCTTCCTTCTCCTCCAACTCCCGGATCTTCTCGGCTACGGTCTTCATTGTTGGCGACTCCTTTTTGGCGTAACCATCGTCCCCTGATCACCCGGCGCAACTTGGAAACCACCCGATTCCTGAGGCGGGAACGATTTTAATGGACTAGGGAAGATTATTTGCTTTTTTGTCACCTGTCAACCGCAATCCGTGAAATAATTCTTAAAGACGGTTTTCTGTTTTCAGTTTTCGGTTTTCGGTTTAAAACCAGACAAAAGATCACTTCGAAAAATATGGTGGCCCAGGCGTCCCGCCTGTGCAGGGTGCAGGGTGCAAGAACCACCCTGCATGGCGGGCACGGAGGCCCGCCCCACCGCTCTTTGCATGAATTACGCTGAGCCGGGAGGCTCCGGCAAGACTGCTCGAAAAGAGGCAACCGCGATGACAGTGCAAAAGAACTCCCTTCAGGAAGCCGGCGTCCATCACACCCAGGTGCGGGTGCGCTTCGGGGACACCGACCCCTACGGCATCGTCTATTTCGTCAGCTATTTCCGCTACTGCCACCGGGCCATCGAGGAATTCTTAAGGGCCGTGGGCCTGCCGCCCGAGGCGACTTTCAAGAACGTGGAGGAGGGCTTCGGCCTGCCCATCGTGGAGGCCTGGGGCCGTTTCCGCCGTCCCAGCCGCTACGGCGACCTGCTGCGCCTGGAGACCCGCATCCAGGAAATAAAGCCCAAGGCCGTGGTCTTCCGCTTCGAGTTCTACCCGGAAACCGGCCGTGACCTCCTGGCCGAAGGCACCGCCACCCTGGTGGCCATCGGCGCGGATTGGCGGGCGAGGGAATTGCCGTCATTGCTGAAAAAGGCATTTGGTAAAGGAAATTGAGTAGATGCCTCGGATGGAAGATATAGCAATTAGCGGCTAATGTATCAGGTCGGGCGCCTCGGAATATGAATCAAATATAGCGTCAGTAGAACAAATATTTTTTAAAGCATAGCGGAAGTCATGTAACGCGATCTGCTTTCTGAGCGAATATTAGGTAAATGCCTTGCCTTGTGTAATATTTAGGCCACTTCGATAGAGCATCGGTATTTTGTACGTCTCGCCAACTGGTTCAAGAAATCCGAGCGCCTTGAGCTCGAGAATCACTCTTGATGCCTCATCTTCTGGTGTTTGCAGAGTTACTCTGAGCGTCTCGTTATTATGCTCTGCTTTACTATTCCTAAATTTCTCTATGTACTGTGCATACTCTCCGCTTTCGGCGAGGAGGGTGTCTTCGACTCGCTGGTTACTTAACGCATAAAGACCTTTTCGGATAGCATCAGCCTCGATCAAAGGCATGCTCCTATCGAATTCACGCGGCGCTCGTTCTTCACGTCGAGCCTGTGCTTCTTTGGCTTTGTTTACCATATCAATCAGATTTCTCGGAGGCATAATGTTATTGCCATCACGAATTCTCGATATAATCCAGTTCCAAGTTGTGGGCTGCTTTTTCCCAACATCTACCTGGGCAGGAAATATTAGCGAAAATAGTTCTTCGTTTAACAAAGTATTCCCAAGAGCTACGTTTTTCATGAAACCTTTATTTTCTCTAATTCGCCTTAAGAAAAGGCCGAAAAGGTCATCTGGATTCCATGTTATCTGGACTCGTTTAGCGTTAATGTGAGTTAGATTAACAAATCCTCCCTGGACAATCTTTCGAAATAGATCATTCCTGACGAATAACTTGAGTTTGATCATATCGTATACTTGAAGATCAAGATACGTACGAAGTAATGCACGAAGGACAGGAGTTTCAATATGGGGAAATCCCACAAATGCTTCGTCAAGTCGATCCAGGACAATCCATATTGTGATTCCAAGGTCTGCAATCGCACGGTTTAAAAGCTCGAGAGCCTCGTCATTGTATATTATTTTAAGACCAGAAAATTCATGTTCTGCTATATCGCCAAATTGCATTTTAGGGGTGATTACCGGCATACCTGCTTCGCTAATACTCATTCCAACTTCAGCGGATTTCGTCCTCCGAATTAGATTTGAGAGTTGTGAAAAGACAGTCACGGCAGTAGCGTCCTTAGTTCGTATACCCAAAGACTCAAGAATCCTATCAAGCTTGTGCATATTTTCAGTGCATACACCTTCACATATATCGAGAAGAAAATTTCCAACCAAGGCCAAGAAGTACGTTTTCCACACGGTTACATATTGACCCTCATTTAGGGGCTCAACTTGAGAGAGTCGCTGAAAAATGGGATTTCCTGCATCGTTGAATCCTGCGATGAGTTCAACATTCGTGAGTTGTTTTATTTGTCGATACCGTTCTTTTATGAACTTATAAATTGCGGTCTTACCTGTTCCCTTGTCTCCTGAAATTATGTCGCATTTTCCACTTACAAAATCCAAATATATCTGTGTCTGCAAAAAATAGACTTGGAGGTGGAGATCAAATTCAGCTACAGAATTACCTATATCCATTGCGCGCAAAAGTTCTGAGGCTTTCATAGTAGTTCTCCGGACAAAACCGAAAACGGCAATAATGAATTATCTTTTCTTCACCACCAGCACGGGGCACTTCGCCTGGCCGATGACCCGTTCGGCCACCGACCCCATGAGGAGTCTTTTCAGGCCGGTGCGGCCGTGGCTGCCCATGATGATGAGGCTGGCCTGCTTAAATTCCGCGGCCTTGACGATGCCCTCCTCCGGCCGGCCCACGGGGATCATGGTGTCCAGGGCGAGGCCCTCTTGTTCGGCGGCCAGTTCCAGGGTCCGGAGCACCTTGGTGACCCCCGCGATATCCCGTTCGTCCGCGGCCACCGAGACCGCGATCACCGCGCTGCCCATGGTTTTGGCCAGGGCCAGGGCCTGCTCCCAGGCGGCCTCGCTGAAAGGCGAGCCATCGCTGGCGACCAGGAGGCGCTGGAAATTAAGGGGGACTTCCTGGGGCATCACCAGGACGTGGCAGGGGCTGTGGCCGATGACCCGGGCCGTGACGCTGCCCATGAGCAGCCGGGTGAGGCCGGTGTAGCCGTGGCGGCCCATGATAATCAAGTCGGGCCGGCCTTCGCCGACTTCTTCCATGATGCCTTCATAAGCCGAGGAGCTGACCCGAGTCCTGGTCTCCAGCGTGACCCCCGCCTTGGCGGCCTCGGCCTGCCAGTTGGCCAAATTCTCCTGCACCGCGGTCTCCTGGGCCTGCAGCAATTCCAGGTTCACCGCTGGCGTCAAGGTGTCCGGGGACTGGAGTTCGTAGCCCGCCATAAAAAAGACCACTTCCAGGAGCACAATGGCGCTGCCGGTGGTCTGAGCCAGTTGGAAGGCGGCGCGGATAGCGCCCTCACTCTCGGGGGAACCGTCGGTGCACACCAGGATTTTAGGGAATGGGGTTGCAGGGCTGGCAGTCATAAATTTTCTCCAGGTTTGGAATAATCGTGATCAAATGCCGTGCTGAGCTTAACCGGGTTGCCTTCATAAGGGCAAACCGCCTTGACGCCGTCGCCCCGGCGGGGCTAACTCTCTTTTTTGACCACCAGAATGGGGCAGGGGGACTGGCCGATAACCCGTTCGGTAACGCTGCCCATGAGGAGCTTCCTTAAACCGGTGCGGCCGTGGCTGCCCAGGATGATCAGGTCAACCTCATTCTTAATGGCCTGCTGCACAATGCCGGTATCCGCGGCGACTCCCTGAGGGGAAACGCCCTTGAGCGGCATCCCGGCCCGGTTGGCCTCCGTAAGCAGCCGGTGGATGATGGCCTGGGCGTCGAGGATATCGCCTTCCTCCGGGGCCACGGCCACGCCGATCAACTGGCTGCGGGCCTGTTTGGCCAGGGCCAGGGCCAATTTCCAGGCCGCCTCGCTGTGGGGGGAGCCGTCAGACGCCACCAGAATCCGCTGGAAGCCCACCATCCCGCCCCGGGGCACCACCAGGACGTTCACCGGGCTGTGCCCGATGACCCGGGCGGTGACATTGCCCATCAAGAGGCGGGCCAGGGCGGTCTTGCCGCAACGGCCGATGATCACCAGGTCGGGGCCGACCTCCGCGGCTGCCGCCACGATGGCGGCGTGGGCCAACTGGCTCTCAGGCATCATGAACTCAACGGGCACCCCCAGTTTGGCGGCCGCGGCCTTGATCACCTCGAAATTTTTCTTGATTTCGGTTTCCAGGGTACACCTGAGGTCCGGGGCCACCGCCTGGTATTCCGCGGCGACTTCCAGCACCTGGACGACATAGACGCGGCTGCCGCAGGCCTGGGCCAGGTCCAGGGTAACGGCCACCGCGTTCTGCCCTTCGGCGGAACCATCGGTGCAGACCATCAATTTGTCCCAGCGGGCGGGACAGACCAGAGGCGGAAATATGTCCATATCAGATACCGTTTTTGGTTTTTGGTTTTTGATCATGGATGAGTTGATTTACCAGCGGGCTAACTGCCGACTTCCCGGGTCTCTTCCTTCTCCCCCGGCCTGTCATAGTGGCCGGCCAGGAACCGTTCCGCCAGGACCTGGCTGATGTTGTCATCCTTCATCAGCATATCCATCTGACGCACGTAGGCCATCAGGCGGCCCACCAGGTCCAGGCGCTCCTCCATCTCCGGGGCCGGATGCCGGCGGTAGCGGGCCCGGATCACGTCGCCGAAAATCTCCATATTGAAGCCCAGACGTTCGAGCACCGTGGCGATGAGCCGGATGCGGCGAACCCGCCGGGTATCGTCCGCGGCCCCGCCCTTGAAGGTGAAGTTGATGTAGTTATCCGCGGGCAAGTCGCCGATATAGCTGTCCACGCTTTGGAAATGATACCCCAGGCGGCAGGCGTAATTGACGTAGTTGGCTCCGACGATGGCGTAGGTTTTGTCCCAGAATTTCTGGGGGGGGTTGATGGCCGACTGGCCCAACACATGCAAAAAACCGCCCACATCCACCGGCACCGGCCCGGCCCAGGTGATGCCGGGATGACTGATGCCCCGCCACAAGGCCCGCATGGGCCGGGAGATGATATCTTCCGGGGGCACCGGGGTTTCGTGGCTGGCCAGGCCGTCTCCCAGGTCCACCAGGTGGAGGTTGAGGGGCAGCGAGGTCTTCAGCTTCAGGAGCCGCAAAGCCGGCACACGGCCCTGGGCGACGTCGTCCATGAGGCCGAACATCACCTGGATGGCTTTCTCGTTGGCAAAGCGATTGATATCCTGGTAGGTGCGGCAGTTCTCCGGGCGGAACTGCGGGCTGCGCCGGTCCACCAGGTGCAAGGGGATGATCAGTTCGGCCACGGCCCAAATCCTTTCCAGGACCGGCGAGTCATGGCAAGACCGGACCCGGGGGGCCTGACAGCGCAGCATCTCTTCCAGCCTGCCGCGATAAACCTTGCCGTGGTACGCGTCCACCGTCACCACCTCGCCTTCGGGCAAGTCCCCGACTCCCAGGACGTCCATCAGGGCCGGCACGCCATCTTCTCGGGCTATCAGCGCCAGGT
>JBAZKX010000141.1:0-6097 GCA_041650575.1 Desulfobaccales bacterium | reverse complement strand
CTGGCCGTGAAGGCGGGGGCCGAAGACCACGTTGTCATAGATGGACAGGGGAAAGGGGTTGGGGCGCTGGAAGACCATGCCGACTTTTTTGCGCAACTGGGTAAGGACCACCTCGGGGCCGAAGATATCCTGGCCGTCGATGATGACCTGGCCGGTGATGGTGACCCCTTCGATGAGGTCGTTCATGCGGTTCAGGGTGCGCAGCAGGGTGGATTTGCCGCAGCCCGACGGACCGATCAGCGCGGTGATGGTCCGGCCGGGAAAGGCCGCGTCGATATCCTTCAGGGCGTGGAAGGAATCGTAGAAGAGGTTGAGGCGCCGGAGCAGGATAAGGTCCGGGGCCGGCGCCGGGGCGCGATTATCCGAAGCGGCCGGAGATATAGTCATCGGTGCGTTTGTCTTTCGGGACGGTGAAGACCCGCTTGGTCTCCCCGATCTCGATGATCTGGCTCATCAAGAGAAAGGCCACCCGATCGGTGGCCCGGGCGATCTGCTTGGTATTGTTGCTTACCAGGACGATAGTATATTGATTTTTCAGTTGAAGCAAGGTCTCTTCGATCTTGGCGGTGGAAATGGGGTCCAGGCCGCTGGTGGGCTCATCCAGGAGGATAACCTCGGGCTCCATGGCCAGGGTGCGGGCCAGGCAGAGACGCTGCTGTTGGCCGCCAGAGAGCTTCAGGGCCGAATCCGCCAGACGGTCCTTGACTTCATCCCACAAACGGGCCGCCTGGAGGCTCGCCTCTACCAGGTCGGCCAACTCGCCCCGGCTTTTCTTGCCGGCCAGGCGGGGGGCCAGGGCCAGGTTTTCGAAAATGGAGCGGGGCAGGGGGGTGGGGCGGCTCAGGACCAGGCCCACCCGGCGGCGCAGCCCCACCAGGTCGCAGTCCGGGGCCAGGATGTCTTCGTCGTCCAACCTGACCCGGCCGGTCACCTTGATGCCGGGGATAAGGTCGCACATACGGTTTAAGACCCGGAGCAGGGTGGACTTGCCGCTCTTGGCCGGGCCCATGAGACCGAAGATCTCGTTGGCCCGGATACCGAACGTGACCCCATCCAGGGCTTGAAAATCGCCATAGAAGAAAGACAGGTCCTCGATGCGGATTTTGTTTGGGGGCTGGTCGTTCATAATAAGCTATCAGCAGTCAGCTTTCAGCAAAGACTATATCTTGGCAAAGCGTAGAGCTCGCACCAGGTTTTTCGGCGGCGTAAAGCCTACGGCTACCATTCAACTATACCGCTTCATCAGGCGCTGCATCAGGGTGTAGGCGCCCACGTTGATGGCCAGGATGGAGATTACCAGGACCGCGGCGGTGCCGTAGGCGTTGGGCATGGAGATGCCCTCCCGGGCCAGGATATAGAAGTGCACCGCCATGGTGCGGCCGGAATCAAAGAGCGATACCGGGGTGCGCAACGCCGCGCCGGCAGTGAACAACAGCACCGCGGTCTCGCCCAGGGAGCGGCCGATACTGAGCATGATGCCGGTGGTGATTCCCGGCAGAGCGCTGGGCAGCACGATGCGGGTGACGGTCTGCCACTGGCTCATGCCCAGAGAATAGCAGGCGGTGCGGTAGTCCTGGGGCACGGCCTTGATAGCCTCCTCGCTGGTGCGGATGATAATGGGCAGCACCATGATGGCCAGGGTGAGGCCGCCGGAGAGCACCGACCAGCCGAAGCCCAACTTCATGACGAAGAGAACGAAGCCGAACAGCCCCAGGATGATGGAGGGCACCCCCGCCAGGCATTCGGACCCGAAGCGGATGAGGCGGGTGGCCCAGCCCTCCCGGGTGTACTCGGTGAGATAGATGGCGGTCCCCACCCCGAGGGGAGAGGCCAGCAGGATGGCCAGGAGGGTGATATACGCGGTGGCGACGATGGTGGGAAAGATGCCGCCGGCCCGGCCCATATCCGTGGAGTCCTGGGAGAGGAATCCGGGAGTGACCTGGGGCAGGCCCTTGACCGCGATATCCGCGATGATAAAGACCAGGATCAGGAGTGTGAAGCCCGTCAGGGTCCAGAGGAGCGCTTTGACCAGGCGCTGGGTGGTATGGGGATCGAGTCGCACGGACTTATTCCAGGTTGCCTTTTACCTGCTATGAGATTTTTTTACTGAAAACTGAAAACCGTCTTTTCCTACCTCCGCCGGGTGACCAGGGTGGCGCTGAGATTCAGAATCATGATGATAATAAAGAGCACGATGCCGGTGGCGAAGAGGGCTTCGCGGTGGCGGCCTGCGGCGTAACCCAGTTCCAGGGCGATATTGCTGGTCAGGGTGCGCACCGGGTCCAGCACGGAAGTAGGGATTTTCAGGGCGTTGCCCGCCACCATGATCACCGCCATGGTCTCGCCGATGGCCCGGCCCATGCCCAGGATAATCGCGGTGATGATGCCCGAGGAGGCCGCGGGCAACACTACCCGGCTTACCGTCTGCCAGCGGGTGGCTCCCAGGGCCAGGGAGCCATCCCGGTAGAGGTCAGGGACTGCAGTCAGGGCGTCGATGGAGATGCTGATGATCGTGGGCAGAATCATGATTCCCAGGATAATGGACGCGGCCAAGAGCGACAGCCCGGGCCCCCCCAGATAGTTGCGGATGAGGGGCACCAGCCAGACCACCCCCAGAAAGCCGTACACCACTGAGGGAATGCCGGCCAGGAGTTCCAGGGTGGGTTTCAAGACCATCTTGAGCCGCTTGGGGGAAAACTCCGCCAGCACGATGGCGCAGGACAGACCCAGAGGCACGCCGATGACCATGGCCCCTATGGTGACCAGGATCGACGAGATGATCATGGCCAGGATGCCGAAATGGCCTTTGGTGGGGGCCCAGTGGCTGGAGAAGATGAAATCTTTCAGCCCGACGGAAAGAATGAGGGGAAAGCCTTCGAGAAAAATGAAGATGGTGATGAGGGCCAGGGAACCGATGGAAGACAGGGCCAGGAGCAAGAGCACCCGTTCGATAAACTTTTCCCGCTGCATCACTTAACCCCTACCAGACCCTCGGTCTCGAGGATCTTTTGACCGTCGGGACCCAGGACGAAATCCACGAAGGCCTGGCACGAGCCGGTGGGCGCGGCCCGAGCCACCAAGAGGAAGCGACGTACCAGCTTATATGTATGGTTTTTGATATTGTCCCGGGTGGGGAGGACGCCGTCGATGGCCAGGCCCTTGACCCGGTGGTCCACCAGGCCAGCGGAGATGTAGCCGATGGAGTGGGGATCGCCAGCGACGATCTCCCGCACCGAGCCGTTGGAGTCCTGCACCAGGGCCGCAGGGGTGATTTCGCCTTTAGCCATGACCAGGTGCTCGAAGGCCTCCCGGGTGCCGGAGCCTTCTTCCCGGGTGATCAGGTCGATGGGATGGGAGGGCAATCCCAGGGCCTGCCAGTTGGTTTCCTGGCCGCTGAAGATCTTGCGGATATCGGCCAGGCTGATATTGGTCAAGGGATTGCTGGGGTGGACGATGACTGCGATGCCGTCATAGGCGATGGGAATCTCCACCAGCTTTTTTTCCTCGCCGAGGAGTTCCCGGGAAGAGGCCCCGAGGTCGGCGGCCCCGTGGGTGGCGGCGTAGATGCCGGCGCTGGAGCCGCCGCCCTGGACATCCACGCGGGCGCCGGGATGGCGGTGCATGTAGATCTCGGCCAGTTTTTCCGCGAAGGGCTGCACCGAAGTGGAGCCCGCGAGGCATAGGGGCCGACTGACGGGCTCGGACGCGGAACTGCAGCCGCAGATAATACAGAGCGCCCCCAGCAAGAAAAGCAAGAGCGCGGCGACCGGCCTCGGCGGCTCCGAGGTCTTGGCAAGGCCGAAGCCCTGTGATTTAGTCAGTGCGTAAGTGGAATTGGACATGGTTTCAATACGTGAAGTGCAGCCAGAAACTAACCCCGGGAACCATACTGGCAGGATCACTCTTATTATTGCTAAAATGTTAGAAACTTCAAGTCAAAAGCGGTCGGCCTTTAGCTATGGGCCTTTTGGGTTAGGAAAAGGTTAGGATTTATCGAGAGAAATGATTATCGGGAGCGCGGCCGCGGGGCAGAGGATATTCATTGGGCGAAAAGACCCCTCCGGGGTAATATGACTGGTGACCCTGAGAATTAGCTTTTCCAGAGAGGTTGGCAGAAAACCATGCCGTCCGGCCTGAGCTTTCGAGAACATCAAGCCTTTCAGCGGGTTGCCCGGGACTTGGTGCGCCTGCCGGCCCCGGGGGAGGGCCCTCTGGACTATTTGTTGCCGGAGGCCCGCTGGCGTGAGCTGACGGCCCGGGTCCCGGACGAGGCAGGATGGCTCATGGCGCTGTCCCAGGCCACCGGGGTCTATTTTTTCCCGTCTCGGGAGTGGGTGCTGGCCCTGATGCGTTACCTTAAACTCCTGCGGGTGACCCGCTTGTTGGAGGCGGGGGCTGGGCGGGGATACCTGAGCGCGGCCCTGGCGCCGGCCTGCGCCGCGGCGGGTATCGAGTTTCGGGCCGTGGATAAAGGCGAGGGCGAGTTCGTCTCGGGCCTGCCGGTGCATCCGGTGGTGGAGGTCGGCGACGCCCTGGCCATGGTATGGGAGTTTCGGCCGCAGGTGGTCATCTATGCCTGGCCGCCGCCGGGCCAATCGGTGGCCGCCATTTGCCAAACGCCATTTTTGCATTATCTTATCATAGTGGGAGAGGCCGACGGCGGCGTCACCGGGGCCCGGGCGGATTGGGAGACTTTGCCGCATAAGTGGTCTCCGGCGCTGTCCCGGTACGGTCGGGGGCGGACCGGCGCCAGCCGCCACCGGGTGACTATGTTTTGCGGGGACGGGCTGAAGAGCCGGCGGCCATAGGGGCGGGGTTTCCCCGCCCTGGTATAAAAAGAGCCATTAATTGGGCGGGAGAACCCCGCTCCTACAACTTGCCCCGCTGGGGGAAGCGGATTGCCTGGAGCCGAAGGATGCGGAGATGAAACGGTCAAATTTGGATCTGATGTTCAAGCCGGAATCCGTGGCGGTGATCGGCGCCAGCGAGAAGGAACATACCATCGGGCGGGCCCTGATCCACAACCTCCTCAAGGATGAATTCCCGGGAAAGATTTATCCGGTTAACCGCAAGTACCAGGAAATCCTGGGATTGCCCGCCTACCCCGTGGTCACGGCCGTCAAGGAGCCCATTGATCTGGCCATCATCGCCATTCCCATCCGGGACGTCCCCAGCGCCATGCGGGAGTGTGGCGAGGCTGGCATCAGCACGGCCATTATCATTTCCGCGGGCGGCAAAGAAGTGGGGTCGCGGGGGAAGGAGATTGAGGCCGCCATCAAAGCCGAGGCCCAGATGGCGGGGATCCGTTATTTGGGGCCCAACTGTCTGGGTGTCCTCTGTCCCTCGTCCAGGTTGCACGCAAGTTTTGCGCCCCATTGCGCCCAACCGGGCAACCTGGCCTTCATCTCTCAGAGTGGGGCGCTTTGCAGTTCCATCCTGGGCTGGGCCATCCCCAAAAAGATCGGCTTCAGTCACTTCATCAGCGTGGGGTCCATGGCAGACCTGGACTTCGGCGACCTCATCGATTATCTGGGCAACGAGGAGCAGGCCAAAAGCATTGTCATTTATATGGAAAATCTGACCCAGCACCGCAAGTTTATGAGCGCGGCGCGCTCGGTATCCCGGGTCAAACCCATCATCGTGATTAAAGCGGGGCGCAGCCAGGCCGGGGCCCAGGCCGCGGCCTCCCATACCGGGGCCATGGCCGGGGCGGACCGGGCGTATAATGCCGCGTTCCGGCGGGCCGGGATCATCCGGGTGGACACCATCGGCCAGCTCTTCGACTGCGCCGAAGCCCTGGGCAAGGTGAAGCGTCCCACCGGCGGCAGCCTGGGGATCATCTCCAATGCCGGGGCGCCCGGGGTCATGGCGGTGGATGCCCTGGGCCGTTGGGATATGGAGCCTGCGACCCTGTCCGCCGACACCCTGGAACAATTGGATGAATTCTTGCCGCCTTACTGGAGCCGGAGCAATCCCATCGACATCCTGGGGGACGCACCGCCGGAACGCTATCTCTGGGCGGTTCAGGTGGCCATGGCGGCCCCGGAGCTGGCGGGCCTGGTGATCATTCTCTCCCCTCAGGCCATGACCGATCCCA
>JBAZKX010000140.1:0-6135 GCA_041650575.1 Desulfobaccales bacterium | reverse complement strand
GCCTGAGCTTAAAGCGCACTGAATTTTACCGCCGGCCACCCGCCCGGACCGCCTGCAAGTGTTTGAGAAAATGATAAAGCATCCCCGTATACATAGCAAACACTTTCACTTACATGATAAGGTAAGGCGAAATCCACCCCGGCCACTTTTCCCAGCCGAGCGCCCGAATATCTGATATATAGGAGAGTGCTCCGGGAAGCCCCGGGTTCGAACGCCCTGAGTCTGAATAATCAACCTTAAGGTCCGCACCGATCTCTGATGGAATCCAACCAGACCGCGCCGAGGCCGGGGGAGGCCGCTCCCCGCATCCTCAAGAAGTTCGCCTACCTGCTCAGCGCCCGCTGGGTGCGGGAGGCCTTGCAAGCAGTTTTCCTCATCTACCTGGCCCGCCTCAGCTCCAATACCTATGGGGAATTCATGCTGGCCATGGGCCTGGGCAGCATCCTGTTGTTGGTGGTGGAATTCGGCCTCAACTTCCCGCTGGTGTCCCAGTTGGCCCAGAAAGAGGTCGATCAGGGCGCCGTCATGGTCCAGGTCTCTCTCCTCAAGACAGGCCTGCTGATCCTGGCGCTTCTGGGGGTCGTGGGTTTCATGCAGTGGCAGGCCTACCCCTTGCCCCTCCAGCACGTGATGTTCATGCTCTGCGCCGGGGTGGGGCTGGATGGCCTGGCCAACACGTTTTTTGTGGCCCTGCAGGTCCGGGGCCGCCAGGATCTCCAGAGCAAGATTAAAGCCCTGGCCGCCGGATTGGGCTTCGGCTACGGCCTCCTGGCCCTGATCCTGGGAGCCTCACCCGTGGTGGTGGCCGCCTTCAAGCTCATCGAGAGCCTGGCCTGTCTGGGCGGCGGCTTTCTCCTGGTCCGGGCCCGGACCCGTTTCCGGCTCGCCTGGCCCTCGCTGGGACCCCTCGGTTCGGCCCTGAGCCTGGGGCTGGTGTTCGCCCTCATTGAAGTGTCGGCCAGCCTCTATAACAAGGCCAATCTCTTTTTTCTCCAGAAGTACGCCGGGGCCGCCGGGGTGGCTCAATACAGCGTCACCTGGCAGACCGTGGACGGCATCTCCGGGCTGGTTTCCAACCTGCTCCTCCAGAGCATTATGTTCCCCCTTTTCGTCCGGCTCTGGGAGGTGGACCGCGCCAGGATCTCCCCCCTGGCCCAAAATACCGCCCGCTGGCTGCTGGCCTCCTCCCTGGTCATCATGTTTGTGCTGTTCATCGAAAGCGACCGGATCATCACCCTGATTTACGGGCCCAACTACCCCCAGGCCATCTGGCTGCAAAAGGTCCTGGTGGTGACCGTGGCCTTTGCCTTCATGCACAACCTGGCGGCCTTTCTTATGATCAGCATGAATCTCCAGCGCTTGCTGCTGGTTTTCTACCTGGCAGGCCTGGTCTTCAACCTGCTCTGGTGCACCCTGGTCATCCCCCGGGCGCCCCTGATGGGCGCGGCCCTGGCCATGGTGCTCACCAAGGGCGGAGTGGCCATCCTGACCGTTTCTTACTGCCAGCGCCGCCTGGGGCTCATCCCCCGCCGGCCGCTGCTGCAATTGGGCCTCGCCACTCTGGCGGGGGCGTTGCTCTACTTCCTGGGGAACGGCCGTCTGCCCCGGGAAGCCGCCGAAGTCCTGGCCCTGGCCCCCACCCTGGGCCTGACGGTCCGCTGGTGGCTGCAAAGAGACGCCTGAGAGCCCGGCTGCCGGGCGCCGGTCTGCAATTTCCCTTGACAGCCCGGCCTAGGAAAAGTATCTGTTAGATGAGGTTGGGATTGTGCGCCTGCGGCTGGGTCGAGACACCCGGCCTTTGTTTTAGGCTGCCGCGGCCTTTGGGGCCGGCACGGGAGTTTTTTCCGGGAGGATGGTCTTGACGGCCCTGATACTGGTTTCTATGGCGTTGGAAATCTTACTCCTGCTGATTCTCCTGCTCCACAGCCGCGCTCATGTACTCCGGAGTTTTCCGGAGCGGGGCCCCTCAGCCGCGGTCACCGGGGCTTGGCCGGCGTACCCCCGGGTCGCCCTCATCGTGCCCCTGACCGGCAACACCCCGGTAATGCGGCCCGCGCTGGAGTCCCTGCTCAATCAGGCCTATCCCGATTTTGAGACCGTTTTCGTTACCCGGGACCTGGAAGACCCCGCCACCGCCCTGGTACGGAGCCTGTTGTCCCGCCGCGCCAAGGCGCGCCATGTCGTCAGCGGCCCAGCCACCGGCTGCTCCCAGAAAAACCACAATATTCTGGCCGCCGTCGGGACCTTGGACGACGCCGCGGAGGTCCTGGTGTTTTGCGACAGCACCCATACGGCTCCGCCCCATTTTCTCCGGGAACTCATTCACCCTGTAGTCACCGGCGCTGCGGTCCTGACCTCCGGTTTCCACCGCATCATCCCCGGCGATACCCGGTTGGGCACCCTGGGGATGCTCCAGACGGTGATGTCCCTGCACCTCCTGCACGGCTTTCACGCCATCGCCCTGCCCTGGGGGGGCGCCACTGCGGTGCTCCGCCCGGCCTTCCGGGATCATCAGGTGGCGGGGGTTTTGGGACAAAACGTGCTGGACGACTTTCCCCTGGGGCTGCGCCTGCTCAAGGCCGGCATCCGGTCGGTGCCCGTGCCCGGGGCCATCCTGAACACCCCGCTCAGCGGCCAGACCCTGGACGGCTGGAGCGCCTGGCTGACCCGGCAACTGCTCTATTTAAAATACATCATGCCCGCCACCTGGCTGGCTGCTGCGCTGGCCGTCTGGGTGCTGGCCGCGCCGATTATCTTCAGCGTCGTGGCCGCCTTAGGGGGCCTGGCAGGTCTGGCGCCCCCAAGCCTGGCCCTCACGGGCCTGGGATTTTTGGCGCTGTTGACCGGCGTCGGGACCTGGTGCCGCAGCCTGGTTCCTTACCGGGTTCCCCTGGGGCCCTGGCTCCTGGCCTTTTATGCCAATCTTTTCATGATCTGCTGGTGCTACCTCAAGACCTGGCGGACTGATACCATTGCCTGGCGCGGTATCTCCTACCGGGTCACCTGGGGCGGCCGGGTGCGGGAAATTATCCAGAAAGGGTAATCTGAAGCTGTTTTTTTGCTTCGAAAAGTTTCACCCGGGCCAAATTCGGCGGGCACAGCCCGGCCTATAAATCCCCGGACCGTCGCAGTATCTAGCCTAGGGCGGCCTGTGGCCGCCGACCTGAGGCTGAAAATCTTGCGAGAATGTGAAAGTTAACTATTTTAAGACCTGATAAGCCAGATCTTGTCTTCCCTCGGATATGGGCAAGAGCTTGGCTACCGTCAAAAATCTTTCTCTATGGCCAAAATTCTCTACGGAGTCCACGGCATCGGCCACGGCCACGCGGTTCGGGCCCTGACCATTGCCCGGCACTTCCCGGATCACGAATTTCTCTTTGTCAGCCATGACACCGGGGCCGCCATTTTGGGGCGGGAATTCCAGGTGGCCGAGTGTCCCAATCCTCCTACGATCATCCGGGGCCATAAAGTGGATGCCGCTGCCACTCTGGCCGGCCTCCTCAAGGTGAAGAGCCGCTCGCGCCTTTATCTGCGCCGGGTCTTGGACCTCATGGACCGCTTCCAACCCGACGTGACCATGAGCGACTACGAGTATTTCGTGCCCCGGGCGGCGCAGCGAACCGGCGTCCCCTGCCTGTCCACCGACCATCAGCACATCATCACCTGCAGCCGCCACCCGATCCCCTGGAGTCAATATCCCAGCTATCTGTCCACCAGCTTTGCCGTGGCCTCCCTGTTCAGCCGGGCCACGGATTATCTGGTGATCTCCTTTTTCCAGACTCCGGTGAAACCCGGGGTGCGGGCCAAGGTATTGCCGCCTCTCCTCAGGGACAGCGTGCTGGCGCGCGCCCCCCGCCAGGGCGGCCACGTGGTAGCCTACCAGGGCTATACCACCTTCAAGCGCTTCTTTCCCTTTCTCCGGGCCATCCCCTCGCCGGTGATGGTGTACGGGTTCAATGAAGAACGGACCGAAGGCAATCTCCATTTCAAGCAAAACTCCGAGGCCGGCTTTCTGGATGACCTATCCTCCTGCCGTTATGTGGTGTTCGGAGGCAGCCACACCCTGGCCTCCGAGGCCCTCTTCTACGGCAAGCCGGTGATTTCCTTCCCCATCAAAAACGCCTTCGAGCAGTTTTTAAACGCCTTCTACATAGCGCGGCTGGGATACGGCCGGTATTTCACCGGCCTCAAGCCCCGGCCCGAGATCATCCCCGATTTCGAGGCCCGCCTGGACCGCTACCGCGGCAATATTCAGACCGGCGCCTTCTGCGGCAACCAAGAGATCTTCACCCTGGTGGAGCAGTTCATCCGCGAGAAAAAGTTGGATTATTGAGTGCAGGTGAGGGTTAGGGGCGCATGGCGCACCCTCCGAGCGGGGGTGAACACTTCGGCCCCTGGCCGCTAACGGGCCGGATGCGGTCGGGCGGCGGCCTCGAAAAGGGCCTTCAGGCGAGTGTAATTCCTCCCGGAGTCGAACTCCTGTCTGACGAATTCCCGGCCCCTCGCGGCCCGGCGCCGGGCCTCGGCCGGGTTGGTCAGGACCGCCACCACCGTTTCGGCCAGGGCCGAGGCGTCGCCTGGAGCAGTGAGCCAACCGGTCTCGCCGTCTAGGATGACTTCGGGGATGCCGGAGACCGCGGTGGCAACCACCGGCGTCTCACAGCGCAGGGCCTCCAGGATGACATTGGGGATGCCGTCCCGGTCCCCGGAAGGCGCAATCACGCTGGGCGTGACCAGGAGGTCGGCTGCGGCCATGAGCCGAGCCACTTCCCGGTGCGGCACGGTTCCGGGCAGGGTCACCCGGTCGGCCAGTCCGTGCCGGTCCACAAATTCCCGGATTTTCCTCCATTCCGGGCCATCGCCGGCCAGGGTGAGGTGGAAAAGCAGTCCCCGGGCGGCCAGCAGGCGGCAGGCCTCCAGGAGGACCGTAAAGCCCTTTTTGGCTACCAGACGGCCCACGGCCAGCAGGTGAAAAGGCGCATGCCCCGCCGGCCGGACTCCCGCCGGCGGCGTCAAAGAGACGCCGTTATAGACATTCACCACTTTTTCAGCCAAATGGGGACAGAGTCCCGCCAGGTAGCGCTGGTTGAGTCGGGCATTGGTGCGGATAAAGGCCGCGGCCGCCATCTTTTCTTGCAGCGCCCCGTCAGGGGGATAGAGGTCGTGGGCCCTGCCGCTGAAACTGAAGGGGATGCCGGTAAGCTCTGAGGCCACCCAGGCCGCGGTGGCCGGGCCGTTGGCCCAGGGGGCGTGGATATGGTCAATGCCATCAGCAGTCATCTTCCCGGCCAGGTGCACGCCGGCGAGGGTCGCCCATAGGGCCTCTGCCGCGGTCTCCGGACTGCTCCAGCGGCGCACCGCCACTCGCCGCAAAAACGGCGCGGCCCCGGGAACCCGGCAGGGAAGCAGCATCAGATCTCGGACCAGGCTCCCCAGGGCCCCAGGCCCCAGGTGATGCACCGGCGCCAATACCGGCGCCATCCCGGCGATGGCGGAGGCCGGCCGCGGCCCGTAAAGGGTATAAACCTTGACCTCCAGACCCAGGCGTATCAGGGTATCGACTTCGTCCAGCACAAAGGTCTGGGACGGCTCGGGAAAGCGAAGAAGTACGTAGGCCACCCGGGGTCCGGCCATCCTCAAAGACTTCGCCGGCGGCAGAAGACGCTCACGGGCCGCGGCTAATCCCACCGGTTCGGTTCTTTCGAGCGCCCCCTCGAACCTGGTCTTCAAACGGCCATAATTTTTCCAGGAATCAAACTCCCGAGCCACCAGGACCCGACCCGCCTCGGCCCGGCGGCGGGCCTCGGGGGGGTCAGACAGGGCGGTAAAAATATCCATGGCCAGGGCCTGGGGGTCCTCCGGAGGGGTCAGCCAGCCCGTTTCTCCCGGGATAATGACTTCAGGAATTCCGGAAACCTCTGTGGCCACCACCGGCACTTCATGCAGTAAGGCCTCTAAGATTACCGTGGGAATCCCGTCCCGATCCCCCGAAGGTGCGATCATACTGGGCATGATGAACAGGTGGGAGTGGTTCAAGAGACCCGAGATCTGTTGATGCGGCAGAAACCCGGGGAGTTCTACCCGTGAGGTCAGGTTATATTCCCTGACAAGCTTTGCAATCTGAGGACGTTCCGG
>JBAZKX010000139.1:0-6145 GCA_041650575.1 Desulfobaccales bacterium | reverse complement strand
CGATACGGGTGGCCAGGCGGCCCAAGACCTTATCCTGAGCGTCCACCACGTACCACAGACGGGCCACTTCCCCTTCCCGGGCAGTATAGCTTTTCATTGGGCTTACTCCTGAAAAATAACCATATATATGTATCTTTTTGTGCCACCTTCTGTCAAGGCCCCTATCGGAGAAATATCCGGGCGCGGCCCAAAAATTCCCCCGCAGCTTGAAAATTTTAGTCCAAACGGCTGTCACGCACCAGGGGGTGACGCCAGTTGCCATACCTGATCTCTTCCTCCTTGAACCATCAGGAACCAGATCAGGGCGTGGTTCGATGCTTAGACTATTCTAACCTGCTATCCCTTGCGCCACCCTAAAAATCACCCTCCCAGGGCGAATCTAATTTCCTTTTCTTTGGCAGGAGAATGTGGTAGATCATTTAACGATATGCCATACTGTAATCAATGCCAGTTGATCCACGGAGAGGAACATCGATTCTGTCAGCGTTGCGGCCAACTCCTGAAAGGCTCTGCCCCGGCCGCGGCCAGACCTTGCGCCCGCTGCGGCACTTCGACCTATCCCGGGCAAAAATTCTGCACCGAATGCGGACTGCCCCTCAGGATGGCCCGCGTTAACCAGGAAGAGGCAGAGGCTCCCGACCGTCCGCCGCTCTTTTACCCCCGGAGACCCGAATCCATGGCTCGTCGCCGACAACGACGCCCCGGCCGTTTTATCTCGCTGATCATCCTGGCCCTCTTGATTGTGGGCGGGATTTATTTATGGCGCCAACTCCCGACCCGGGTGACTACCACTACCCAGGCTCCCACCGCCACATCTCCCCAAGACGATCTGCGCCGGGAAGCGGAAAAGATCGCGGAAAAGATCCGCGCCGCGCACCTCAATAAGGACATCAACAAGTGGCTCAGTTGCTACAACTCTGCCTATCCACATCTGGGACAGCTGGAAAACCGGCAACTGGAACTATGGAAGAACTATGATATAAAGGAAGTCAATTATCGCATTTCCAATGTCCAACGGGTGAGCGACAACCAGGCCACCGCGGACATCATCTGGAACATCCAGCTCTATGACCACCGCACCCATGACTATACCCTGGTGCGGCAGGGTTATAAGATCACCCTGGACAAAGGTCCGGGAGGCTGGAAGATTCGCGATAGCAAGGAAATCGCAGGGGGATAAGCGCACCGTGAAGGCCGCGGCCATTCGTAAATCCTGGTACGCCCTGGGGCTGGGGTTGGGGTTAACCCTATGTCTGACGGGATGTCAGACCCTGTTCCCCAAGCCCGTGTATACGCCGCCTCCTGTTGCCGCACCGGCGCCGCCTCCTCCGCCGCCGCCCCAGCAGATCGTCCGGCCCACCTTTTATGTAACCGGCAACCGCCTCAATCTCAGGGCCTGCCCCGGCATGGACTGCCCCAGGATCGCCATCATCGATCGCAATGAAGAAGTGGAGAAAGTGGGCGACGCCGGAGACTGGTCCCAGATTCGGGTCAAGCGGGACGGCACCATCGGCTGGGTGAGTTCCCGGTATCTCTCCCCCACTCCGGTAGCCGCACCCCCGGAAGCGGCGCCTGCGCCGGCTCCCGCCCCGTCCGAAGAGGTGACCCCTCCGCCGCTGCCGCCCATTCCCGCTCCGGTGAAGCCTGCGCCGGTGAAACCCGCTCCGGCAAAACCCCCGGCGGTGGAGAAACCGCCGGCCGTGGAAAAGCCCCCGGCGGTGGAAAAGCCCAAACCGCCCAAACCCCCGGAAGCCCCCGCGCCGGCGATCAAGCGTAAGCCCGAGGAAAAGGCGCCGGCCAAACCGGCCCCGCCGGAGGAAGAAGCGCCGCCGGCCCCGCGCCAGCCGGCCCCGGAAAAGCCCGTGAAACCGGAAAAACCGGCTCCCAAACCGGCCCCGCCGGAAAAGCCGGCGCCGCCTCCCCCGGCCGAGCCGGAAAAGCCCGGTGGGATCAGGATTATGTAAGGCAGTTGCCAGTGGTCAGTAATCAGTAATCAGTGGTCAGTGGTCAGTTAAAGCCTGAGGCGCTTGAGTGCCAATAATCCTTAACAAGCCCAGGCAACTTGAGTCAAAAAAGAAGGGGCGGTCATCCCGCCCCTTTTATTTTGTCCGGTTACCTTATCTTCAGCGCATTCTGCTTTTAACTGACTACTGACTACTGGCAACTGACTACTGGCAACTGACCACTGATTACCACTCGATCAGCGTCGCCCCCCAGGTGGCTCCGGCCCCGAAACTGATGAGCACCACCTTGTCGCCCGGCTTGATCTTGCCCTCCTGCAAGGCCTCATGCAGGGCGAGGGGCACCGAGGCCGCGGAGGTGTTGCCGTATTTATGGATATTGACAAAGACCTTGTCCATGGGCACCCGGGCGAATTTGGCGCCGGCCTCCAGGATGCGGTAGTTGCCCTGGTGAATGATCAAATAGTCGATTTCTTCCCGGGAGATGCCAGCCATCTCCAGGATCCGGGGGATAGACATTTTCACCGCATTGACTGCGAACTTGAAGATCTCCGGTCCGTCCATCCGCAGGAAATGCTTGGCGGAATGACTTTGCGGCGGGAGAAACGGGCTCACCTCTTTGCTGAATTCGCTTTCGCAAAAGAGGTTCTCGTTCAGCTTCGAGGCGATGAACGATTTGATAATCCGCCCCTGCCGGCTCGGGCCGATCACCACTGCGCCGGCCCCGTCGCCGAAGAGCAGGCAGGTGGCCCGGTCGGTCCAATCCGTAAAGCGGGAGCAGACATCACTGCCGATGACCAGGGCATACTTGCCTTCCGGGGCCACCAGGCGTTCCCCCACGTACAGGGCGTAGTTGAAGCCGCAGCAGCCCGCCTGCAGATCGAAGGCCGCGGCCTCGCCGCCGATGCCCAACTCTTCCTGGATGCGGATGGCCCCGGCGGGGAAAAAGTGCGCCGGGGTGTTGGTCCCCAGGATAATGTAACTCAACTGCTCCGGTCCGATCCCCGCGGCCGCCAGGGCCTGGCGCGCGGCCGCCACCCCCATGGAGACCGCGTCTTCCTCGGGCGCGGCGATGCGCCGCTCATGGATGCCGCTGCGCTCTACGATCCACTGCGCCGAGGTCTCGACGAGGGTTTCCAGATATTGATTGGTCAGGACCGCTTCGGGCACATACGCTCCGGTGCCCAGGATGCCGATTTGCTGTTGGCTCAACGTTTGCCACCTATAGTTACAAGAGTATTAAGAGAATTTATATCGCAGCAGGGGTAAAAAGGCAACCGAATTGGGGGAGCGCTGTTGCCGCCGGTTTCTCCGGGCCGTAGGCCCGGGCCATTCATTAACCCTGATCTTCTCCCGATCAAGCCTGGCCGGTACGACCCGCACGTCCTCCTCATATTCCCCGCCCCCTTGTCCTTTATACTATTTATCTGTATAGTATAAAGGAAGCCGCCCGGCATGGGAAAAATTATTCCTAAATTTTCCTTGATGCGTAGATATAGGTGCTTTAATTTTGTTATAATACTAGATATTGATTTTATGTAGAGGCAGATGGTCAAGCCAGATGAGATTGCGCCCCGTCTGCCGAAAGCAGGTCAGGGTATTGTGAATATTTACACAAGAAAATAAATTTTTACTCGCGCAGAAAAACAAAGAAAGGGTGAAAATGGGAGAAAAATGGAGATTGCTTGGAATATTGCCGGGAGAATTGGCCCAAATCAGGCACTTTTGGTTTTTTCATCCCAATCTAAAACCGATATAATCGGACTTGAACTCAAGATATAGTGGTAATATAATTTAATTAATACAATATCTTGTTTTTTCAGAACAATCCAGTAACTGCCTATAATCAGGAGGAAATGATGGCGCCGCACGGGGAAATCAGGGAAATCGCCGGGGAGTTGCCGTTAAGCCACAACGCCGTGGTGGTGCTGAAGAAGCGCTACCTCAAGAAAGACGAAGCCGGGGAGCCCACCGAGGCCGCCCCGGATATGTTCCGCCGGGTGGCTGACACTATCGCGGCCATCGATCGGAACTACGACCCGGACGCGGATGTGGCCGCCATTGCCGACAAGTTCTACGCGCACATGGCGTCGCTGAAGTTCATGCCCAACTCCCCCACCCTGATGAACGCCGGGCGGGAACTGGGCCAGCTTTCCGCCTGCTTCGTGCTGCCCGTGGAGGACGACATCGAGTCCATCTTCGACGCGGTCAAGCAGACCGCCCTGATCCACAAATCCGGCGGCGGCACCGGCTTTTCCTTCTCCCGCATCCGGCCCGCCAACGACCCGGTCATGTCCACCAAGGGCGTGGCCTCGGGCCCCATCTCCTTCATGAACATCTTCGACGTGGCCACCGAAACCATCAAGCAGGGCGGCACCCGCCGGGGCGCCAACATGGGCATCCTCCGGGTGGACCACCCTGATATCGAGGCCTTCATCACCTGTAAGAACGACACCAAGCGCCTCACCAACTTCAACATCTCGGTGGGCGTCACCGACGCCTTCATGGACGCGGTCAAGGAAGACCGGGCCTTTCCCCTCCTCAACCCCCGCACCGGCCGGGAGGTCAAAAAGGTGAGCGCGGCCCAGCTCTTCGACCTCATCGTCCAGAGCGCCTGGACCACCGGCGAGCCCGGCATCATCTTCCTGGACGCCCTCAACCGCGGGAATACCGTGCCCCACCTGGGGGCCATCGAAGCCACCAACCCCTGCGGCGAGCAGCCCCTGCTGCCCTACGAATCCTGCAACCTGGGTTCCCTGAACCTGGCCCAGGCCGTCCAGGGCGGCAAGATCGACTACTCCATCCTGGCGGACATGGTCCACACCGCGGTGCACTTCCTCGACAACGTCATCGACGCCAACCGCTTCCCCCTGGACGTCATCAAGCAAAAGACCCATGACACTCGGAAAATCGGCCTGGGGGTCATGGGCTTCGCGGATATGCTCCTGAAGCTGAACATCCAGTATAACTCCGAGGCGGCCATCGGGGTGGCCGAAGAGGTCATGTCCTTCATCCAGAAGGAATCCCGGCAGGCCTCCGCCGCCCTGGCCGACACCCGGGGCAATTTCCCCACCTACACCGGCAGCAAATACGACGGCAACGGCCTGGGGCGCATGCGCAACGCCACCACCACCACCATCGCCCCCACCGGCACCATCAGCATCATCTCCAGTTGCTCCAGCGGCATCGAGCCCCTCTTCGCGGTCTCCTTCGTGCGCCGGGTCATGGAGGGCACCGAACTGGTGGAAGTCCACCCCTACTTCGAGGAACTGGCCAAGAGGGAGGGCTTCTACAGCCCCGAACTCATGAAGTCCATCGCCCAGGTCGGCTCCATCCGGGACTTCAAGGAGATCCCCAAGGACGTGCGCCGCCTCTTCGTCACCGCCCACGAAGTCTCGCCCCACTGGCACATCCGCCTCCAGGCCGCGTTCCAGAAGTACACCGACAACGCCGTATCCAAGACGGTCAACTTCCCCAAACAGGCCACCGCCGACGACGTGCGGGAAGTTTACCTCCAGGCCTATGAACTGGGCCTCAAGGGCGTCACCATCTACCGGGACGGCAGCCGGGAAGAACAGGTCTTGAGCTTCGGCGGCGCCAAACCCGCCAAAATGCAGTACATAACCCCCCGTCCCCGGCCCGAACGCACCACCGGGGTCACCGAACTCATCAACACCGGCTGCGGCAAGCTCTACGTCACCGTCAACCAGGACCAGCTGGGCTTCTGCGAAGTCTTCGCCCAGATGGGCAAGACCGGCGGCTGCGCCAGCTCCCAGATCGAGTCCACCGGCCGCCTCATTTCCCTGGCCCTGCGCTCCGGGGTCAAGATCGACGCCATCATCAAGCAGATCACCGGCATCCGCTGCCCCAGCTCCAACTGGCAGAACGGCAGTCAGGTGCTCTCCTGCCCCGACGCCATCGCCAAGGTCCTGGCCCACGTCGCCGAAGTAGACCCTCCAGCCCCCACCCTCGCCACCATGGGCTCCTGCCCCGACTGCGGCGGCACCATCGAACCCGAAGGCGGCTGTTTGGTCTGCCGCTCCTGTGGGTTTTCTAGGTGTAGTTAAATGGTTAATTATTTAGGACCTTGGACGAATTACTTAGCGCTACCTCCAGTTAACAGACTATCTACACTACTGACTGGTAACACCGAGCCAGTTAATGCCTTAAGCAGTTTCTGCTCA
>JBAZKX010000138.1:0-6166 GCA_041650575.1 Desulfobaccales bacterium | reverse complement strand
GAGTTTTGATCTCCATCCTTATCGACCCATTGTGAGATGTTTCTTTGTGAAAAATTTCTTTATTACCAGGAGTTTTTATTACCAATCCGCCCGAGTGTCAAGCAAATTTTTCTTTTTTCTGGCGGGAGAAGACAGGGGTGAAATCCAGGTCAGAATCAATTCCGGGTTTTCTCTTTGCTCCCAAGTAAGTTAGCGTTGCCCGGCCCTCTTCGGGGAACTAACGGCCCGGACCTTCAGGACCCAAGGTAAGTTTGGGAACAGTCAAAAGGTAGGGTGGGCACTGCCCACCAATATCAGTAACTGCCCCTGGATTCCACTAAAAGCGCTTTCTATCCAGGAGCTCGCGGGCCAATGCCTTGACCCAGGCCCCGCCTTCCCGCAGGGCCATTTTCCCGAGCCACAGGTAACGGCGGTTGCGCCAGTAGTGGCGCACCAACCCCCGGGCCGGCAGGGGATGCACGGTGATGCCCCGGGGGTGGAAATGCCGCCGAAAGAGAAACGCGGCCCGGTGGATGTGGACCGCGTCAGTTACCAGGCCCACGTTTTTAAAACCCAGGCCTTGCATGAGGGGGAGGGTGTGGCGGGCCGACGCCGCGGTGGTGCGGCTGGCCTCCTCCAGGATCAGGCAGGCTTGCAGGGCCTCCCGGAGCGCCTCCCCCCACTGTTCCCCCACCCACTCCAGGGCCCAGTCGGCCATGGCCCGGGCCTCCGAGCAGCCGCAGCCGGGCCGGACGCCGCCGGTGAGGACCACGTAGCCCTGGGGGCAGAGATGCCGCCACCATTGCAGGGCGTGGGTGAGGCGCAGCCGGGCCACCCGCCCGGGTTGGTCCCGGGGATTGAGCCGGGCCCCCAGGACGATGAGGGCGTCGAGCGGCTGGTCCATTGGGACAGGGCGAAAAGGGGAAAAGGCGAAAAGGCGAAAAGGGGCGGGAGGCCTAAGGCAATGATGGTCCTGCATAACCGTTCCCTTGATGCCATCCCAATCAAGTGGCGGCACCGGCGTCTCGCCTGTGCAGGCGTGTGCTCTCGCCTGTTCTAAAAAATCGCGGTTTGAACCAATTTGAGACTCTGCGAAAAACCAAACATTGTGTCATCCTGAGCGAAGCGAAGGATCTCGCCGGGAGGCCCACCCCACCGGCATCCTCACCCTTTTCGCCCTTTCCCCTTTTCGCCTTTTTCCCCCAGGTCCTTTTCGCCTTTTTGCCGCTGTTTCCGTAAGGCCCGGGTCCCGGCCTTCCAGGCGGGCTCATCCTTCTTGCCTTTGCCCTGGTGTTTGGCCGGGGGCTGGAACATGCCGGGCAGGTCCGGGAAAAAACTCCCGGGGGTGGGCGCTGCAGGCCGGGGCTTCTCCGCTTTGGGCTTCTCCGGGGCCTGGGGCGGAGGGGGCAGTTGCAGCAGGTCCCGGGCCAGGGCCGGGGCCAGGTAGAGGCCCTCGCCGTAGCCGGTGAACGCGATCCGCCGCCGGGCCGCGGCCTGGGCCTGGACTGTGACCAAGATGGGGTCCGGGGCCCGGCGCCGCCCCAGCTTCAGGGCCAACTCCGGGGTCGCGGCCAGCACCAGTTCGCCCTCCGGCAGCGGTTTCAGGCCTTCCTCCCACACTCGGGAGTGGGCCTTGGGGGGAATGGCGGCATAGAGCAGGGTAGGGGGGGACTCCCCCGCCTCGCGGCGCAGGTGGGCCGGCTCCAGCGCCCGGATACGGTCCTCCACGATCTCGAAGGCGGGGGGGCTCATCAGCCCCACCACCTGGTCCAGGTGATGGCGGCGCACAAAACCCCAGCCGGGCTCTGCGGTCAGGACCTGGAGCAGGTGTTTGATGGGCACAAAGCCCTCGGGCGAGAGCACCAGCCCGAACTCATCCGGCCGATGGCCCAGGATGTAGGTGAGCATCCGGGCCAGGCCTTCCAGTTGTCGGGGTAAACGAGACATATTAACTAAGGTTTTGGGTTTTGGGTTTTAGGTTCTGGGGCTTGGGCCGCCAGGGTTCCGGTTTTCCCCCTCCGGATGGCCGAAAATAATCGTTTCCAAGCCCAAGAAAACCTGAATTCATATTATCCCAAATTATCGGCGAATCTGATACGAAAAAGCCAGGGCAGGCTAATGCAAACCAAGCGGACGCCATTGACAAAATTCAGTGAAATGGTAAATTTATCTAGTTATATGGAACAGGCGAAGCGCTTTCACCAGGACCACAAGGAGCACTTGAATCGGGCGGCGATCATCGCCGAAGAGGTGACGTCCGACTTTTTTAAGCTGTCTCTTAGCCACTGGCGTCGGGCCCGCTATGACATCCTGACCCGGGAGGGTCTGTGGGCTGAGGAGATCTGCTCCCACGCCCTGGCCCTGGTGGCCAAGTATAACGGCCGGCCCCAAGATCGCCTGCTGGGCTCCGCGGTCTTCGATTTTTACCGGGTCTGCCTCCAGGATCACAATATCCTCAAGACCCTGGAGCAGCGCGACGACTTGAGCCTGTTCCCCCTGCTGCTCTACATCGTCACCCACGAACTGGTGCACGTGGTGCGGTTCAGCCAGTTTCTGGCCCTCTTCGAGGCCCCGGAGGAGGTCAAGCAGGAAGAAGAGCGGCGGGTGCACCGTTTGACGCAAAAGATCCTGGCGCCCCTGAATGTGCGGGATTTGTCGCCGGTGATTCGATATTATGATGATAACCTTGAGGGAGGTTGGCAGTATGCCGATTTACGAGTATCAGTGTGACGCCTGCGGCCAGGTGGTGGAACGGTGGCAGAATATCTCCGATTCCCCGCTGACGGAATGTGCCGTATGCGGCGGTAGTCTTCATAAAATCATCAGCACCTGTGCCTTTCATCTCAAAGGCAGCGGGTGGTACGTGACGGATTATGCCGGCAAAAACCCCTCAGCGGGCGCCGGTGAGCATACTGAAGGGGCCAAGGCCGCCAGCAGCGCCGGCGACGCCGGCGACGCCAAACCCGCGGACACGGCCAAGCCTGAGGCAACTCCTGCCCCCAAAATAAAATGAAGCAAATGTTAAATCTCCCAGGCGGGAGAGAAAGAGAGCAATAATTGGCGGATATCAAGAGTGCCTTAGAGTTGGCCCTGGAAAGGGCTGAGAAATATGGCAAGGCCAGCCGGGAAGAGATGGACGCGGCCCAATACGGGGACCAGGGGCGACAGTTAGCCGTCCAGTACCTTAAAGGGGAAGGCGACCTGGAAGCGGCTCTCAACAGCCTGGCGCCGCCGGCCCAGGCCGCAGCCCGGCAGGCTATCAAGGAAGTCTTTCTCCGGAATATCGGCCTGCCCCGGGATGAGGGTAGTGATCCCCGCCAGGGCCGGGCCATGGAAGGGCTGCTCCTGGTCGCAGCCAACAAAAAGGCCATGGCCCAGTTCCAGATGGAATTGGAGCAGTTGCTGCAACAATTCCTCCAGTTCCGCAACAACGCCCTCCAACAGCTCAAGGCCCGGTTTTCCGCGGGCGTCGGGCAGATGCAGCGGGCCATGGAGGCGCAATACCGCCAGAAGGTCAAGGTGGAGGTAGAGCACCTGCCCCAATTCCAGGAAGAGTGGCGCCGCTTCGCCGGGCAACTCCAGGACCAGTTCGAGCCCATGCTGGAGAACCTCAAGGAGAGGATACGGCAGGCCTGAGAAATTAGCTGGCAGATTGAAAAAAGGCGACCTCAGGGTCGCCTTTTTTGTCAGGGCCGTAGAAGGCGAGCCCGGCCCTTATCCTCCCCTTGGCTCAGTTGACTTTCGCAGGAGAAGTCTTAATTTTTATGTGAATTTCGAACTGATCCCGCCCCTGGCCGGTGGCGAGGAGAATAGGGAAGGGACTGAGACATGAAAGCCATAGCGGGTATGGTTATTCTCATGGTACTGGCGGCGGCCGGATGCGCCTCGGAGCGCTATTCTGAATCCAGTTACCAGGATCGGCAAGTATTACAACAATATATCCAGGAGCATCCCGATTATTACCTGAAGTGGAGTGAAGAGAAACCGTAAACCTTAGTCAGATTCCTCTTAGGTCTCCAGGACATGATAACCCCTGACGCCTCCCGATCCGCTGCCGGCTGGATGCCCTCGACGGCCCCGCCCTCATGTCAAGTCCGCCATCTCCGGATGCTATACAGCCCCTAGAGTCATAGAGGTTAAGACACCCCTGCCCGAAGGAGGGCCAACTGCGGGTGCAGCCTCACATAAGCTCCGACGCCCAGGTCAACCCCTGCGCTCAAGCCAACCGGCACAGGCGCCGGAAGTTATCGCCCAAGATGGCCCGGTTCTGGTCTTCAGACAGATTGAGGCTGAGAATCTTGTCAAGCTCGGTGGCGGGGTGGCCGAACGGATAGTCGCTGCCGAACAGCAGGCGGTCGGTGCCGAAGCGCCGGATGAAGTCCTTGATCTCGGGGAGCGCGGCCACCGCGGTGTCGGCGTAGACCTGCGGCCGCCGCCACACTCCGGCCCGATCCAAGGCTACGTAGCCGCCGCTTAAGCCCCCAAGGTGAGGGATGATTACCGGCAGGTCCGGGGCCAGTTCCGAAAGGAAGAACAGGGTGTTTGCCAACGACTCTTCCAGGAGGATGGGCAGGCGCCGGTCCCGCACCACCGTCAGGAACTCCCGGCAGCGGGGATCGTCGTAATGGTATTCGGGTTCATCCGGATGCCGGTGCCACTTGATGGCCGCATACTCCGGACCCAGGTCTTCAAAGGCAAAGTCGTTCCAGACGAAAAAATAGGGATAAACCGCGATCTCCGGGTCCTTGAGGTCCAGGAGGTACCGGTGAGCCCGGCGGCGGCAGGCCTGCCAGGCGGGGGTGTCGATGAACCCGGGATCATAGCGGTCGTAGATGTCTTCCACCGGCGCAATCGGGGCGGCCCCGGAGATGCCGGCTTCGAGCAGCAGCGGCCGGATCTGGTCCCAACCCCAGTTAACGTGCTGGACCCCGGTGTGCAGATGACAGTCGATGATCTCATAGTCGGCAGACATGGCCAGGCGCCTTCCTTTTCAACAGGTGAGATGCAAGGCCGCGGCCAGGCGGCGCTTGCCGCTCAAGTCGTTGATGACCCGGCAGGCCTCCCGGGTGGGGTGCGCCCTCAGGTCAATTCCCCGGTCCTTCAGGTAAGCGGCCAAATCCGGGTCCACCTGCATGCGTCCGGAGTCGCCCATCCCCACCACCAGCACCTGGGGGTCAACCGCCAGGGCCTCGGCCACGTCGTCCAGTTGCAGGAGGTGGCCTTCCCGGCGCCACCAGTCGCTTTTGATCCGGCCAGGCCAGATCAAGAGGTCATTTCTGAAAGTCTGCCCGTCGATCACGATGAGCCCGAATTCATAGCGGTCGATGTGCACGTGTCCCTCTTTTATGCCAAAAGCCTCCGGGAGGCGCGGCGTCAGGCATCCCGAGCCGGGCTTTGACCCAAAGCCCTCTCTATCTCCGTCCGCCGCCCCGATAGATGTCGAAATACGGCGGCGTGTACCAGTACTCCAACTCCGGCGGATACCACTCCCGGGGTACGGGATAATAGTATTTTTCCCAGGTGGGCGGCTCTAATAACGTTACCTGCCGGGCCTTGAGCAGCAGCATGCCGTTTTTCTGCCCCTCCACCACCCCAGCCACCACCACTTTGCTCTTGGGGAGGTAGTAACCGGAATTGAGCCAATCAGCGCTCTCCGCCAGAAAGGTGCCCCCGGACGCGGTCCCGATGGGGAAAAGCCGCGCATCCAACTGCCGCTGGTCCACCATCAGCATGCTGCCCTGGCCCCAGGGCTGCACTCCCATGACCTCGCCCCCCAGGATCTCCAGTCGGCCTTTGTATTTATCCGGATGGGCGCTCAATTCGGCGAAATCTACCGGGGGGCCGGCTTCCTGCTGCAGATTGGTGGAGATGGCCGGTCCGCAGCCCGCGGCCAGAACCAACCCCAGGATCAACCAGAACCAGGCTGCCATGATCTACTCCGCGTCCGGTTCGGCTGGGTATCTCCCTGCCAACCGCCGGCCGTCTCGTTATGGAAATGGCTCTCAGCTTTCAGAAAAACCGACCTTATGAATCTTTATATAAGGATAAGAAGACAGAATAGCAAGGGAGGAGAGAAAGCCCCGGAGACAGGATGAGTTTTTGCTACCTGCTACCTGCTACCTGCTACCTGCTACCTGCTACCTGCTAACTGCTAACTGCCCACCGTTTGCCGGAAACGCGGGATATG
>JBAZKX010000137.1:0-6189 GCA_041650575.1 Desulfobaccales bacterium | reverse complement strand
TGGGACCCTCCAAACGGAAAATCTGGGGATTGAGAGATTGATCCAAAACGTCCTGGCCAACCCCCACCTGCGCTTCCTCATTCTCTGCGGTTCCGATTCGGAGCAGGCGGTGGGACATCGGCCAGGTCAGTCCTTGCTGGCTGCTGGGCGCAGTGGAGTAAATGAGCAAGGCCGCATCATTGAGGCCCAGGGAAGGCGACCTTTCTTAAAGAATATCAGCCCTGAGATGGTAACCCACTTTCGCCAGACCGTGGAAGTGCTCGACCTTATTGGCCTCGTGGAACCCGGCGGGGTCATATCCGCGGTCCGGGCTTGCACCGCCCGAAATCCGGGAATGGCCGCGCCATTTTGCGCGCATCGGGTGGTTGAGCCGATTAAAGGGCATCTGCCTGCCGGGATGGTTGGCGATCCCGCCGGATACTTCGTGGTTTATGTCGATCGCCACCGCGGTATCCTTTCCCTGGAGCACTACGATAACGACGGCGTCCTCGACGTGGTGATCGAGGCCGATCAGGCAGCTAGTCTCTATATCCCGGCCATAGAGAGGGGCCTGATTTCCCGCCTTGATCATGCCGCCTACTTAGGCCGGGAGTTGACCCGGGCCGAAGAAGCCCTGCAAACCGGGGCTCCTTACATCCAGGATGCCGCTCCGGAGGAGAGGGTGCTCCTGAGTCAGTCTGCTACGCTTTGCGAAACGTCATGTCGGGAGAGCGGAACCTGAGGCATCGGCTGAACTGCAGCCGGTTGGCTGCTATCGCAAGGAAAAAACTCAGACTTTACAGCTTTTCTCTACCAAAAAGTCTTGCTAAATTTTAGGATATTGCCATATAGTAATTTGACAATTTATCAATCAGCTTTGGGAATGATTATTCGGGGAAATCGCCTGAAAACCCTACTCAAATCTTTGAAAGCTCTGGCAGACGGCAATCGCCTTCGCATTATTCGGCTCCTGATGGATCGCCCCCGCTGCGTCTGCGAACTTCAGGCCGCCTTAGGCATCGCCCAGCCCACCGTCTCCAAGCATTTGAGCATCCTGGAAGAAGCGGGCTGGGTGGATAAACGGCGCCAGGGGAAAAATTTTATCTTTTACCAACTTATCGAGGGGTTAGCTGAGGAAGATCATCGTGCCGCACTGCTGTCCCTATTGAGTCGCTGGCTGCTTGAAGACCCCGAGCTGACGACCCTCAGCCGCCTGGCGCAGGATCTCAATCCTCAGGAGATCCTTAAAAAGGCGGGAAGTCAACAGTCAGGCTTCTGCCGGGAGTGCGGCGCCGAGATTACCCTGAATGACCGGTAAGATCAAACAAAATTCTCTTGAGGTGACCTGCTATCATGTTCATGTTTCGCGGCAACTGCGGCATCTGCGTGCTGGCCTTGGCTCTGGTTCTGGCTTTGGTGGGAACCAGCTGGGCCGCAAAACCCACTTTTTCACCTGACCATGCCATCCTCTATAAGCGGGCGGTTGGTCTCCTGGACCAGGCTCAACAGAAATTAAAGGCCGGCGATCTTGCCGGGGCCAAGGCCCTGGTGAAGCAGTCCAATTCCTTGTTTACGCTTCTCAAGAAGGAATATGCCACGGTGCTGACGGAGCGCGAGCTTTCCCCCCAGGAGGACCAGCAACTGGCCATCAACCAAAAGCTGGCCGACGATACCCGCGCCGAAGCGGATCGCCTGATGGAAGCCGCCGCCGTCAAGGATAAGAAGGCCCAGGAGCTTGAGACGCAAGGACGGGAGGCGGATTCCAAAGCCTCTTATCGCCAGTCCAAGGACGAATACAATCGGGCCCAAAGTCTCTATGTCACTTCGGCGCTTCAGGCCCTCCGCAATCAGCAGGCGATCTTTCGTTTCCTCGGGCCTTAGCAAAATGTCCGATAGTGGGCTTGCCGCTCGGAAATCCCGCTATCAGCCAGGTGCGGCTACGCGCATGGTGCTGACGTCAAGGGTGAGGCGTGGCGTGTGACGAAGCCGGGGGCTTCTGGCCATGCCGTTCCATAAGCACCGCTAAGGTTTTGGGGCTGGCATCGAGGAGAAGCAAGGCGCTCCCCACCTACTCCCCAGCCACTCCCCAAAGAAAAAGGGTTCAAGGTTTTGAACCTTAAACCCTTGTATTGACTGGTGCCGAAGCGGGGATTTGAACCCCGACGAGGAAACCCCCACTGGACCCTGAACATAAATCAGCCTGAAAATGAATTACAAGGGCTATCGGTAAGTTACCGATAGCCCTTGTATTATTCTAAAGCACTAAATAGCCCTGAGAGACTTCATAGGGGTTTTAGATTTATTTGCTGCTACCAAAATGCTACTTTTTTAAGGAGGAGAGGGGAGGGCCGGCGGCGGCGGCGCCAAGCACACCACCCGCCTTCTTTCAGGGTGTCCTCCTTTCCCTGGAAACCAACTATCCGGTTGTGGCCCGAGCTCCCATCCTAAAAGCTCCAGCCCCCGCCCCTGACATTCCCCCCAATCGTTCCCGTGGCCACGGTGCTCACCAAGAGGAAGAAAGAGGCCCACCGTCAAATAACTTCACTGGCAGAAAGGTATCCCGGCCTGGCCGGCCGGCTGTGGAAAATTTGCAAGAAGATGGAAGAGCCGGCACCGGCACCACGGGCTCGGCCAGAATATGATTGGCGGGTGGTGGTTGCTAACGGAGGGGGTAAATTGAGATGAAGTCCTCCCCCTTTTCCTCCTTACTCATTAGGGAGACCATCGCGGGTTCAAATTCCGCCTTCGGCGTCCCAATTATTATATAATAAAATTAATCACTTATCTTTTATAATCCTCCATGAAAACCGTCAGTAAACCGTCAGTGAATTCTCTCGCTGACGGTTTTGCCTTTATACAACTATTCTGATTTACTCCCCCCGTCTTGTCGCAGTAAACTGACCACCGGAAAAGCATATCTCACAGAGTGGCAGAGAGATAGCCTGCTGCAGTTGATATCACAGGCTGCAGTGCGGCTGCTGCTCGTTGTAATGACTGCATCAAGCCTCGATTTTATCGGTAGCATCCTCCAGGCTCGAAAACCAGTGTTCCTTCAGGCGCTCTTGCCGGAACTGGCTGCTGAGCGATTCGATGAAGGCGTTGTCCGTGGACTTGCCTGCAAAACTGGCAGTTTATCCGAATAATAAGCCTTATCGCCGATGAGGCATTTGGGGCGGCTCTTGGGGCGGCCACGACCCTGCTGCGGCACTTTGATGGTGCCCAGGGTCTCTTCCGGCAGCCTTACTTCCGCGGGCGATGCCGCGGTAATGGTGCCTCCCAGAGGAACACCCTGGCCGTCGACCACCACCATCCACTTCGAGCCCTTGCCCCACCTGGTTTCTCCGACTCCGAAGCCCCTTTTTTCGCCGGGGCGAAACTGGCGTCTATGAGGCTTCCTGCCAGTCCAAGGCTCCTTCGGCGTCTGGTTGTGACAGGAAGGTGCGCCAGATCTTCAACCGAAGCTCTTTTTCCTCCCAGCGCCGTAAGCGAAGCCAGCAGGTAGAAGGGCTAGGATATTGCTAGGGCAAGTCTTGCCAGCGTGCCCCGGTGTGCAGTATCCACAGGATGCCTTCCAAAACTTCACGATTGGGGGCAGGTAGGCGGCCTCCTTTGGAACTGGGCTTTCCGATGGCAGTATGGCGCAATCTTGGCCCACTGTTCATCGGTCAGGAACTTTCGGATAGCAGCCATTGGATTACCTCCAATAGCTTACTACGCGAAAAACTATAAAAAGTATAGTATTATTAAGCAGTTAAATTAACTTTTTATCGCCAACGGTTCTACATAGTTATCAAACTTTAGGTTTTGAAATAGCTTCTATCTACTTCTGGTCTACGATCAACATTCCGACAGAGCGTCGGAATGCGGATTGGCTGATGTGATAATCCCATTGCGCTGCCACCCGCTTGGCTTCTGCTCTGGTTAAGGCGGTCTGGGCGTCCAGCAAGTCGGTAATGGTGCCGGCTCCCACCTTATAACGCTCGTGGGCCAGCCGCATACTTTCCCGGGCATCCACCACCAAGACTTCCGCGGCCTGGACCGCTTCGTAAGACTCTTTGAGTTTGGAATGGGCGGACCAGACTTCCTGCCGAACGTCTTGAACCAAGCGGGCCTCCTCGGCCTCCTCTTTGGAGAGTTCAGCCTTGGACTTAGCAACTTTGCGGGTGCGGGAAAATCCGGTGAAGAGCTTCTGTTCCAGGAAAACCCCGGCCAACCATTCCTGGTCATGCATCAGGAACCTACTGTCTCGCCAGCCGAAGAGTGCTTCCGTCTTGATTTTGGGGCCATAGGCGCTCTTGGCGGCATCCACCCCGTGACGCGCCGCGGCGATGCGATTAAGACCGGCCTTTAGTTCCGGGCGATGGTGAACGGCCTGGTCGAAGGCCTGGGCGAGGTTATCAGTGGGAGCCAACACTTTTTCAGGTTTGGCTGCCACCTGGACGGGCATCTCCACCGGCAGGCCCATGGCGGTGCTTAAGCTTCCTCGGGAGATGCGCACCAGGTTTTCGGCCCGCACCAGGGACAGTTTGGCATCCGCCACCTCGACCTGGGCCCTGACCACATCGGCTTGGGGAACCGCGCCGGCAGCCTTGCGGTCCTGGGCGAGCCGCAGGTGATCCTGAGCCCGGGCCAGGTTTTGGTCGGCCACGGCGCGATTTTCCAGGGCCGACACCAGGCTGTAATAGGCCTCATGCACATTCATGACCAGATCTTGCCTGATTTTGGCCTCATCTTCGGCTGCGACCCCTTGCTGGGCCATGGCGGCCCGCAACTTGGCGCGTCGCTCGCCAAAATCGAAAAGGGTATAACGGGCCCTGACATCGGCGTTCCAGTCGTCGGTGGGGCCGATGACGCTGGGGATGCCAGGTTTGACTATGCCGGTGGGGAGGAAGGCGTGCTTCTGCCAATGGCTGTATCCGGCGTCAAGGGCGAGTTCCGGATAATAGGGAGCCCTGGCCTCCCCCACTGCCTCTCTGGCTGCCAACACTCCCTCCTGGGCGGCCCTGACCTTGGGATTTTGAGCCAAGGCGATCCGAACGCAGGCATCCAAGGACAATGGCTTTTCCCTAGCCTCGGCGGGGGCAGGTTTGCCTTCCCGCGCCGGTATTGAGACTGGAGAACCAGCCTCAGTTTTACCAACTGATTTGGGTAAATAGTTTTCAATACCTGGCACATCGGGGCGAACTCCGGCACAGCCGGAGAGTAAAATTCCCGCAAGCAAGAAAACAAATTGCCGGAGCAAAGGATTGAAGCGTGAGTGGCGCATGAAGGCCTCCTGGATTAAATCCTGCCTTTACTTCCCAAGGCTCTTGTTGGTCCTAATGGAAATAGGCATTCACGATATATTGCTGGATCATTCTATGAGCATTAAAGAAGGAGCCATTGAGGGCAATGGTATGAAGCATTACATCTATAAAGCGATCCCGTTCGTCATAAAATAGAGGGATAATCATTTGCTCCAGCTTTTGATAAAGAGACAACGCATCATCTGCGTGCTCTTCCTTTCCGGTGGGGCCCTGGCCGCTTTTCCCAATGGACCAGCCCGTCACCCCCTCGATATGCCCTTCCACCCACCAGCCGTCCAAGACGCTCAGACTGGGCACCCCGTTGAGAGCCGCCTTCATCCCGCTAGTTCCCGAGGCTTCCAGGGGCGGCAAGGGGGTGTTGAGCCAGATGTCCACCCCTGAAGTAATCAACCTCGCCAGCTCCAGGTCATAATTTTCCAAATAAGCGACCTTGATATCTCTCTTAAGCAATTCTTTGGCCGTGAATATTTTCTTAATGAGTTCCTTGCCGCCCTGGTCCTGGGGATGGGCTTTGCCGGCATAAATCACCTGAATAAAACCGGCCTTGGCGGAAATGTTTCTCAGCCGTTCCACATCGTGGAAGAGCAGGTCCCCTCGCTTGTAAGCCGCGGCCCGCCTGGCAAAGCCGAGGGTCAAAAAGTCTATGTCAAGGCCCGCGTTGGTTTCCCGGTTAATATGCAAAATTAAATCTTTCTTCGCTTTGGAGTGCGCTGTCCAAACCTCTTGACGAGGAATGCTCAAGGCGTATCTCAGGCTGAAATTGTCCTCTCGCCAGCCCGGAATATAGGAATCATAAAGTTCCTGAAAAGGTCGGGCGGTCCAGGTAGCGGCATGAACCCCGTTGGTGATGGCTTCGATGACATAGCCGCCGAACATCAGCCTTGAGACTTCCCCATGCTTTTTG
>JBAZKX010000136.1:0-6274 GCA_041650575.1 Desulfobaccales bacterium | reverse complement strand
TCCCTGGCGGAGGTGACTGCGGGCATTGCGGCCAAGATGATCCACCGGCATCCCCACGTGTTCGGGGACGCCAAGGCCGAAACCCAGGAGGAGTTGCGCCGCATCTGGCAGCAGGCCAAAGTTAAGGAGGGCAAGACCCCGGCCTCCCTGGGCAAGGTCTCTGCCGCGCTGCCGGCCCTGGTCCAGGCCCAGCGGCTGGGGGAGGCCGCGGCCCGCATGGGGTTCGACTGGCCCAACATCAAGGGCGCCCTGGAAAAGGTGGAAGAAGAATGGCAGGAGTTCCGGGAGGCCCTGGCCCAGCCCGCCACCCCGGCCTGGGAGGAAGAACTGGGAGACCTGCTCTTTTCCCTGGTCAACGTCGCCCGTTTCCTCAACATCGACTCCGAAGGGGCTCTGAGGCGCACCATCTTTAAGTTTGTCAAACGTTTTAACGTGGTGGAGCGCACCCTGGCCAAGGCGGGCAAGACCCCGGAGACCGCCACCCTGGAAGAGATGGACGCCATTTGGGAAGCCTGCAAGAAGGCCAAAGCTCCATCCCCTTGAATCCCGGGTGCCGCTTCAGACCCTCCTGCGGAGCGCTTTTTTCCCTGGATGAATTCTTGTCAAGAAGGGGATAAGGTGATAGATTTAACAAATTTAAGGGGTTAATGAGAACATGCCATACCGCCGGTCCCGGGGTTCCATCTCCCTGCCCTTAGTTACCCTGGCTATTCTGGCCGGCGCCATCATGTTATCCGTCCTTTTTTATACCTTCTGGCAGCGGCTTAACCGTCAGGTGGAAGTCATTCTCCAGGAGCAGTTCAACCAACAGCAATTATTCCTGGCTCGCAAAATCGCCGACAACGTCGAGTCTTACTTTGATTTCCTGGAAAATGCCCTGATGGGCTATGCCGGGCTGTTCCAGACGACCCCGCCCGATGAGCGGGAGATGGACGCCGCCCTCGCAGAAAGGTTTTCCCGGCATCAGCGCTTCGGTATCCTGGAAATCCGCCGGTACAACGCCGCAGGCGTGGGGGTGCAGGTTTTCAGCACTTCCCCGACCCCTTCCGCCCCGGCCCGCCTGACCCTGCCGCCGGTCTTTCTGGACTGGGCCAAGGACCCGGAGCATCGGGGCCGGCTGTTTCTCAGCGAAACCTTCGCATATCCCGCGGCTCCCTGGAAAGGGGCCAGGGTCATGCGGTTTTTGACCCCGCTCTACTTACCGGGTTCGCCGGCGAAGCTGGCCGGGGTGCTGGAGTTTCTGATCAACCCCTTTTTCATCTGCCAAAAGGCCACGGCGGATGTTCGGTCCGGCCAGACCGGCTACGCCTGGATCATCGATCAAGACGGCGTCTTCCTGGCCCACTATGAAAAGGATTTTGTGGGGAAAGATGCGCTCAAGGTCCGGATAGAGCGCAACCCCAACATCATTTTTAAGGGGCTGCCGGAAATCCAGGCCGACATCCTGGCAGGGAAGGAGGGGGTAGGCGAATACACCTCCGGCTGGCATCGCGCCCATCTGGGAGTAACCCCCAAGCTGGTGGCCTACACCCCCATTAGGTTCGATAAGGGCCTGATCACCACGGTCACCGAGGTCCAGGAGCCGGCCCACAACCTCTGGGGAGTGGCGGTGGTGGCCCCGGCGGCGGAAGTCTCCGGCCACGTGGCCCAGGTGCTCCATCAGGAATTGTTCCTGGTGGGCCTGTTCTTCATCGTGGTCTTGGGGGCCAGCGGCGCGCTCATCGGGGTGGCCGTCGTCTTTAATAAGAGCCTGAGCCGTCAGGTGGAGTTAAAGACCGAGGAGTTGCTGGAGTCTCAGGAACGCCTCCTGCACTCCGAGCGTTTTGCCGCGGTGGGCGAGGCCGCGGCTTACGTCAGCCATGAAATCAAGAATCCCCTGATGGTCATCGGCGGTCTGGCCAATCAGGTGGCCCGGCGCCTCCTGGAGGACCCGGCGGCCCAGGAAAAACTGCAAATCATCCAGAACGAAGTGAGACGCCTGGAGTCCTTCCTTGGAGATCTGCGGGATTTCCTGAGGCCGGCCCAGCCGTCCAAACAGGAAGTTGACCTGAACCAGGTGATCCGGGATGTCGGGGCCTTGATGGGAGACGCCATCCAGGAGAAGGGGGTCACTCTGGAGGAGCGGCTGGAGCCGAGCCTGCCGGCCATCGAGGCCGATCCCAACCAGATCAAACAGGTGTTGGTAAATTTGGTCAAGAATGCCGCGGAGGCCACGGAAGAGCAAGGTAAAATCCTGGTAAGCTCGTGGTCCCGGGACGGCGAGGTGTGGTTTGCCGTCCAGGATACGGGCAAGGGGATGTCCGAGGAGGTCTTGGATAAGATTTTTCATCCGTTTTTCACCACCAAGGATAAAGGCACCGGCCTGGGATTGGCGGTGATCAACAAAATTATTACCGATCACCACGGCACCATTACCGTGGACAGCACTGCCGGCCAAGGCAGCACCTTTACGGTGAGATTACCGCAAAAAGGCGCTAATGCAGCGTAAGCGCTCGTCCCCCAGCGAAGCCACCCTTCAGGAACATCGCAAGCGCCGCCGGGAGCGCGTCCTCATCGCCATCCTGCTGGTCCTGGTGGTGGCCATTACCTCCCTGGAAATTCATCTGGTGCACCGGGGCGGCCAGCCGGTGACCGGCAGTCTCCTGGCCTTCGGACTTCTCAATCTCAACACCTTCCTGCTGCTGCTGTTTACCTTCCTCATCTTTCGGCACCTGTCCAAGCTCTTTTTAGAGAGGCGCCGCCAGGTCTTCGGCTCGCGGCTGCGCACCCGGCTGATCCTGACTTTCATCACGTTAACCCTACTGCCCACCCTCTTTCTCTTCTTCATGGCCTGGCAGTTGATCTCCAGCCGGGTGGATTACTCCTGGGACCGCCAGGTGGAACAGTCGTTGAATCAGGCCCTGGCCGTGAGCCGCGACGTCGCCTCCGGGCTGAAAGGCAAGCTCATGGCCTGCGGCCGCCTGATTAGCCTGGAGCTGGCCCAAAAGGAAGATTGGCGCGGGGAAGACAAGGCCTCGATAGAGGCCTTCCTGAAGGAGCAGCGGGAAGTTTTGCATCTGACGGGGCTCGAGATCCTTGATCCCCGGGGAGCCCCGGTGGCCGCGGGCTATGCGCCTGACCTGGAACGCCTGCCGCCCGCGATCCCGCCGTCCGGTGACCTGGCCGCCCTGACCCCGGAAAAGATCATCCGGCAGACCCTCCCCCAGGGGGAGCTCCTGACCCTGGCGACGCCCCTCAAGGACGCGGCCGGTTCTCCGGAAGGTTACGTGGTGGTGCGCCAACTCATCCCCCAGGCACAGCTCCTCCAGATCGCCGCCGCGGCCAAAAGCCTGGAAGACCTGCGACGGTGGCACCTGCTCTTCAGCCCCGTCAAGGTCAGCCATTACCTGACTCTGATCATCGTCACCCTGATTGCCATCATGGCCGCCATCTGGCTGGCCTTTTACATGGCCCGGGAGATCACCACCCCCATCCGCCAATTGGCCGAAGGCACCATGAAGGTGGCGGGCGGGGATTATGATATCCACATCGATCAGGAAGGCCAGGATGAGATCGGTTTCCTGGTGCAGTCCTTCAACAAGATGACCCATGACTTGCAGCAGAGCCAGGCCCAACTGGCCGCGGCCTATCGCCAGTTGAGCGACAGCCACGCCCTGATTTCCATCCAGAAGCGGGATATGGAGATCCTGTTGAAAAACGTGGCCGCGGGGGTGATCGGCATCGATGCAATGGGCCGGGTAACCAGCATCAACGATTCCGCCGCCCAGATGCTGCGCCTCAAGCGGGAAGACGTTCTGGGGCAGGACTGCCGGCAGTTGCTGCCGCCAGGGGAATTCAACCGTATGGCCGACGTGGTGGCTGCGGCTCGCAAGTCCTCCCGGGGGACGGTGGCCAAGCCCCTCCACCTGGTCTTGCCGGATCAGACCCTCTATCTCCTGGTCAAGCCCACGGCTTTAAGGGATGAGGCGGGCCAGGACCTGGGGGTAGTGCTGGTCTTCGAGGATTTGACGGAACTGGAGCGGGCCCAGCGGCTGGCGGCCTGGCGGGAAGTGGCCCGGCGCATCGCCCACGAAGTCAAGAATCCCTTGACGCCCATCAAGCTGGCGACCCAGCGTTTGCAGCGCCGCTTCCTCGGCCGCCTGGGGGAGGATGGCCCGCTCTTCGACGAATGCACCCAGATCATCATCAACCAGGTGGATGAACTCAAGAACCTGGTCAATGAATTTTCCCGGTTTGCCCGGCTGCCCCAATTGACCCTGGCCCCCCAGGACCTCAACGGCCTGGTGCGGGAAACCCTGCTACTCTACCAGGAAGTTCAGCCCCGGGTCAGCCTGGAGTTCCGTCCTTATGCGGACCTGCCGCCCCTGCTCCTGGATGGGGAGCAGGTCAAACGGATGCTCCTCAATCTGCTGGATAACGCCCTGGCCTCCATCAAAGGAACCGGGAACATCACGGTGTCTCTGCGCAGAAGTCCAGCTGACGGCCGGGTGGAACTCACCGTGGCCGATACCGGCCCCGGGGTGCCGGACCGGGACAAGGCGCGGCTCTTCGAACCCTACTTCTCCACCAAGCGGGGCGGCACCGGCCTGGGGCTGGCCATCGTGAATTCCATCGTGGCCGAGCACCAGGGGTTTATCCGGGTAGAGGACAACGTGCCCCGAGGGGCCAAATTTATTATTGACCTTCCCATGCATAGGGCTGAATATGCCGACACTGCTGGTAGTTGACGACGAACCCCAAATCCTCCAGGTGGTCTCGGGCATTCTCCAGGACGAGGGCTTCGAGGTAGTCACCGCCCCGGACGGCGAGACCGCGCTCAAGCTGGTGGGGGAGGCGGCCCCGGATTTAGTGCTCCTGGACATCTCCCTGCCGGGCATCGACGGCCTCGAAGTCCTGCAGGATTTGAAGCGGCGCTATCCCTACCTGCCGGTGGTGATGATTTCCGCCTACGGTTCGGTGGAAAACGCGGTCAAGGCTACCCGCCTGGGAGCCTACGATTTCATCGAGAAGCCGCCCCACGCCGACAAGATTCTGCTCACGGTGCGCAACGGCCTGGAACTGGCCCGCCTGTCGGAGGAAAACCGGCGGTTGCGCCAGCAAGCCGCGCCGGAACGGGAGATCATCGGCAAGAGCGAGGCCATGCGCAAGCTCAGGGAGACCCTGAATCTGGTGGCCCCCACCAATGCCTCGGTGCTCATCACCGGCGAAAACGGCACCGGCAAGGAACTGGTGGCCCGGGCCCTCCATGCTTATAGCCGCCGCTCCCACCGGCCCTTTGTGGAAGTCAACTGCGCCGCCATTCCCGAAGACCTGATCGAAAGCGAGCTCTTCGGCCATGAAAAAGGGGCCTTCACCGGGGCCACGGAACGCTACCGCGGCAAGTTCGACCTGGCGCACGAAGGCACCCTCTTTCTTGACGAGATCGGCGACATGAGCCTCAAGACCCAGGCCAAGATCCTGCGCATCCTTGAAGAGCAGCGCTTCGAGCGGGTGGGGGGCCAGCGCCCCATCCAGGTGGACGTGCGCATCGTGGCCGCCACCAACAAGAATCTGGAAGAAGAGATCACCAGGGGGGCCTTCCGGGAAGACCTCTACCACCGCATCAATGTTATCCCCCTCATCGTGCCGCCCTTACGGGAGCGCCGGGAAGACATCCCCCTGCTGGCGGTTCACTTCCTCAAGGACCTGGCCCGGGAAAACAACGCCTCGGCCAAGACCTTCAGTCCCGAGGCTCTGGAAGCCCTGGCCGCCCAGCCCTGGCCGGGCAACGTCCGGGAGCTGAAGAATTTTGTCTGGCGAGTGGCCATCTTAAGCCCCAAGCCGGTCATCGCTATGTCCGACCTGCCCTTTACCGCCCCGGAAAAGGTCCCGGAGGAAGGCGGCGAAGGCGAATTCATCGACCCCTTTCTCCAGGTACCTTCCTTTCGGGAGGCCCGGGCCCTCTTTGAAAGGCAGTTCCTGCGGCGCAAGCTGGCGGAATGCCGGGGCAACGTCAGCCTGCTGGCCGAAAAGATCGGCCTGGAACGATCCCATCTGTATAGGAAACTCAAGGCTTATGGCCTGGAGCCGGGGAAGGAAGAGGGATAGGGGGCAAAAAACCTGATTAAGGTCCAGGCAAATAGATTTCAATGGCTTACGGACCGCGGCGGCGAAAACCGCCGCTTTTTTTGGGCGCAGCCCGCCCAATTCGGCAGGGTTAGCTCCGGGAATTTGTAAAAATTAACCTTTACCCCGAGGCGCCGATAATTTCCTTTAAATTCCTCTGTCGAAAAGG
>JBAZKX010000135.1:0-6284 GCA_041650575.1 Desulfobaccales bacterium | reverse complement strand
AAATTGAGGGCGGAGACACTGGGTATCTGCCCTTCAATTTGCAGCCGGTTGGGTCCGCTGCCACCCCGCCAGCCACTGAACCTCAGAAAGCCACTGTCATATCAATCCAGGATGCCCCTTCCAAAGCCCTCCCGGCCCCGGCCAGGCGTGACGCCAAGAGTTACTGGCAAAATTACAACAAGCTGCGCACCGCCCTGGAGGAGATATTCCGGGGGAAGACAAAACGATATTTCTTCGAGCAGCGCAAGCTCCAGTTGAAGCTGATCGCTGACAAGCTGGGAGAGAAATCCATTCGGGAAACACCGGTTGATCCCGAATCCCTTCTGTTCGATTTGCCGACGGCAAATGACAAGCTGCAGAAGATGGTCTGGCCCCTTTACCTGAATAGCGGCCAGGAGGCGGGACAGGCACTCTACGCCGAATTGGGCTTTGATATTTCCGAGTTCATTATCCAGGACACCGCTGCCCTGGAAGTGCTCAAAACCAAACTTATCAAGGTCACGGAGATTAACGACCTCACCCGGGAAAAGCTCCGGGAAACCATCGCTGAGGGCCTGGCGAATGTCGAATCAGCCGGCCAGCTACAACAGCGGGTCCGCCACACCTTCAATTTCATTGAATCGCGAAGCTTGACCATCGCCCGAACCGAAACCGGCCAGTGTATGGCCGCGGCCCGGGATGCCGCCATGGATCAGTTGAAGGTTGAGGAAATTGAGTGGGGTACGGCGGGGGACGGCGATGTACGGGATACCCATTCAGGCCAAGCCGGGATGCGCCGGAAGCGGGGACAACCCTTCCCGAATGGCTGCCGGTATCCTTGCGACCCGGCGGGGGTGGCTGGGGAGATCATTTCATGCCGGTGTGTGGGCATTCCGGTCCTGGGGGACTAAGACCATGGCAATCAAGCTCGGCGTCAAATTCTCGCCTCACCTCCTGGAAGAATTGGTGCGCATCGGGGCCAAGATCACCGGTGAACATGGGTTTGCCGCCCGGCTGACGGAAAAGGGCATCCCGGATGATTTCAAGCTGCTCAACAGCGGCGTGGACGGCGAGACCGGCGAGTTCTTCCTGGTTTTTTCTGAGCACGGCAAACGGTCCCCGGGCCTGGTGGAGTGGCAGGCCCCGGTCTACGAAAGAGAAAGGGAGGCAAGCGATGAAGCTTCTACATAAGGCATTAGATTTCCAGGTCCGGCAGGTAGGCAACCCGGATGATCGCATACTTGAGTTTATTGGTTCCACCGCGGACGTGGACCGGTACGGCGACATTATCGAAGTGGGCGGCTGGGACCTGAAGCACTACCTGAAAAACCCGCAGTTCCTCTGGGCGCACAATTACAGCGTCCCTCCTGTGGGCACGACTCGTAAGGTGACGAAGGCCGACGGCGCCTTGGCCTTCCAGGTCTATTTTCCCAAAGATGACGAGATCAATGTGGCCGGCTGGCCCTCTCATGTGCCCACGCCCGAGACAGTCTACCGGCTTTATCTGGGCGGATTCCTGCGGGCCACCTCCGTCGGGTTTCAGGGTCTGGAATGGGAGCCGATCCTGGGTGACGCGGATGATCAGGGATTTCGGCCCCGGACGGGAACCAAGTACACGAAGCAGGACCTCTACGAACTTTCCGCCGTCCCGGTCCCGGCCAATCCCTACGCTTTGATGAACGCGGTACAGAAAGGGATTATCTCAGAAGAGCAGGTTAAGGCTTTTGACCTGGCCGAATATGGGCTGTGTAAGTGCAAGACCTGCGGGGCTGAGTTTCCGGCGGGGACGGCGCATACTTGTGCTCCGCCTGAATCCGATAAAAACGACCTGATCAAGGGTCGCCTGGTAAAGTTGGGAGTCCCTGGGCCTGACGGTGACAATTGGGCCGTTTCTCTCTTGGCCCTCTGCGACCTGGCCGAATCCCTCCATGCCGAACTTGCCGAAGCCAAAGCCCAGGCTACTGAGCCCCACAAGATGACGCTGGTTTTGGATGAAAAGCAGCTTGAGGCGATCCGGCAAGACGCACTGAAAATCTTCCATGAGCAATTCAATGTCGAAGTCCAGGCCAAGGCTGGGGCCGTCCTCTCCGCCAAAAACAAAACGGCCTTGAAAAATGCCCAGGCCATGATCCAACAGGTCCTGGATGCTGCGGAACCTGCTGAAGAAGGCAAAGGCGCCACCCCTAACCAGAGCATCTATTCCCTTGCGTTGAACCCCGGCATTGAGCCTGAGGGGGGGAGACAAGCGGGGGAGGGAGAAAACGCGGACGTGGCAGAACTGCGCACCTTAACCAAAAACCTACACCTCGCGGTGTGCAAACCATAGGAGCATCCCATGGACAAAATCAAGGAGTTGCTGGCGGATATTCAAGCGAAGTTGGCCGAGACGGTGAAAGGGGCCGATGACCAGCCCATCACCCTGCTCGAAGCCTTCAAGATGTTCCCCGAGCTTCAGGTGAAGTACGGGGAAATCGAAACCCGCCTGGCGGAAATCGAGTCCAAAAACAAAACCCGCAAGTGGGCCAATGTACCCGGCTTGGAAGACGAGAAGAAATCCTTCTCCTTTTGCAGGGCACTGCGGGCTATCCGTTCCGGCAAGGCCATGGAGGACTGGGAATCCATCGGCGCGGGCCTGGAGGCGGAGGTCTTTAAAAGCACCCGGGCCATGAGCACCGGGACCGACAGTGAAGGCGGCTATCTGGTGCCCATGCAGGCCATGCCGGAATTTATTGAGATGTTCACTGCTGAAGCGGTCTGCGTTCGCATGGGTGCCCGGCTCATCTCCGGCCTTCGGGGTGCTCCGGTAGTCTTTGCCAAGCAGACCGGCGGCGCCACCTTCTACTGGACCGGCGAGAACAAAGAGATCGTCGCCTCCATGCTGGAAGTCGGCCAACTCAAGATGGTTCCCAAGAAACTCACGGGCATGGTGCAGCTCAGCAATGAGCTGGTGCGCATGTCCAGCCCGGACGCCGAGGCGATGGTGCGCCAGGACCTGGCGGCCGGCGCGGCCCTGGCGGTTGATACTGCGGGGCTCCGGGGCATCGGCTCCGAGAATCAGCCCTTGGGAGTCGCCAATACCCCGGGGATCAACACCGTCACCCTGGGCACCGGGGCCGGGGCCGTCCCCGACTTCGTGAACCCCTGGCCCGACATGGAATACGAGCTTTCGCTGGACAAGGCTTTGCGCGGCCGGCTGGGGTTCATCTTCCACCCGGCCATCAAACGGGTGCTCAAGAAGCTGCGGAATCCGTACTTCTCCGGGGACACCGGCGGCGAGTATCCCTTGCTGCCCCTGACCGATGCGCAGTTGCAGGCGGTTCTCGGGTATCCCTTCGCTAACACCACGGAACTCCCCATCAACCTCGTGACCGGCGGCTCGTCCAACTGTACGGAGATTTTCTTCGGCAACTGGGCGGAAATGCTCATCGGCCAGTGGCTGGGGTTCGAAATCCTGGGGTCCAACGTGGCCGGTACCTCTTTCGCCTACGATCAGACCTGGGTGCGGATCATCACTCAGGTTGACATCGCCCTGCGCCACGCGGAGAGCTTCTGTCTCTGCAATTCGGCCCGGATTGGCGCGGCCTAACCTGACACCCTGAGAAGGGGGCCGGAGTCTGTGGGTTCCGGTCCCCGTTGCCATAAGGAGAAGCATCATGCCGAAATATACCGCGTCTGAAGAGCAGGTGGTCAAAGACCTGGTGGCCCCCATTGCCCAGGCTCCCGGAACCATTACCGGGACCGGGATCGATTGCCGGGGCTATGACGAGGCCTTAATCGAATTGGCTGTTGGGGTCATCCCCAGCAATGGCACCCTGGACGTGCATATTGAGGAGTCCGCGTCCCTGAGCACCGGATATGCCGACATCACCGACGCCGTGTTCGCCCAGAAGGTGGCCGCCACGGGGGCCACGTCCTACGTCGGTCGCCTCAATCTCCGGGAGCGCAAACGGTATATCCGGGCCATTGCGGTCATCGCCAACCAGACGATCCCCCTGTATGTGGGGGCGATCCTTTCTCAAGCCCAGGTCAACCCCGTCGCCCAGGTCAATGCGGTGGGCTTCAACGTCTAAAAGAGGATCAGCGATGCACCAGCAGGTGGAACAGACGGCATACCGGGTCAAGCAGGGGTATTCGATCCATCTCCCATTCAGTCGGGTAGTCCGGGGCGGCGAGCTTTTGGAGAATCCCTCCCCCGAACTGGTGCGCCTGAATGCTTGGAAACTGGAACCGGTGAAGCCTGCCAGCATCGCCCCCGAAACTCAAGCCCCCCTCCCGGCCCCTGTGCTGGCTCCGGGAGGGGATATTTCCATCATCATCCCGGCATGGAGCGCCGCGGAGTTTCTCCAAGAGTGTCTTTATTCGCTGGTGGCCCAAACGCACATCCTGGCGGGCGACAGTCAGTATGAAATCCTCCTGGGGGTAGACGCCTGCAAATCCACCAGAAAGCGGGCACTCAAATTAGCGTGGAACTACCCGGCCTTGCAAGTCCATTATTTCGAACGGAATTACGGCCCTTACATAGTGAAAAATAGTCTCGCCCGGCTCGCAAAGCATGAGCGGCTCATGTTTTTTGATGCAGACGATACGGCCTGCCCCGGCATGATTGAGGTGCTTTTAAGACACGATCAAGAGCCGGATGGAGCGGCAGTTTATATGAACGGATGCGACAGCGCCGGCCAGGTCAAAAAGACCTGTGGGGTGTTCCTGATTCGCAAGGCTGACTTCCTGAGAATGGGCGGATTCATGCCCTGGCAGTGTGCGGCGGATACCGAATTTTTGCAGCGCCTGGACACCGCCAAAGTCCCCAAGGTGTTTGTGAATGAAGTGCTCATGCACCGGCGGGTCCACGACAAGCAACTCACCACCAAGTCGGATACGGGGTTCGGGTCAACCTTGCGGGGCGGCTATATGCGCCAGATTCGGCAACTCGGCAAGTTGGGGCTGGTGAATGCCGGGCTGGTTACGGTTGAAAGCATGAGGCTCGTTTAATGATCCATGTGAAATACATCGGCGGGAATCATGCGGGGGTCAGCCAGAAATGGGGGGGCACCTGCGCCACCAACTATGCCTTGCTCAAGGCCTTGGAGGGGCACCCGGAGTTTGTTTTTGAAGCCAAGTTCAGGAAAGACTTCCCCGGGTTGCTTGAGATTCGCCGGTTTCTTGAGGGTGCGGACGTGACCCACGTTGACGATACGTTCATCGTCTCCCGGATGTTTCACGGCGGATTCTCGGCCCCGGATATCATCGGCCCCATTACCCGGTCGCCTTTGAAAAACTATGAGGGCTGGACGGCCCCCTACACAGCGGAGTGGTTCTATCAGGCTCAGGTGATCCGGCTGAACTACGCCGAAGAGCGTCACGACACCCACCTTGTGCGCCTCATCCGGCACGGTGTGGATACCGGCCGGCTACAGCCCTGTGAAGGTGCGGCCAGAAAGTACGTCCTCTGGGCCGGCGACAAAAACCGCCCTGCCAAAAACTACCCGCTCATGGAAGAGATCATGCAGGGCTTTGAATTGCCGGACGGTTACGAGTTTCGGGTCCTGACTGATTACCCGGTGCAAGATTATTGGACACTCTTGGATGAAACCGCGGTCCTGGTAAACACGAGCCGGCACGAGTCCTTTTGCTGTGCAGCGTTCGAGGCCATGGCCAAGGGAGTCCCGGTAATCTGGCGCCAGGGGCTACAAGGCGGCGTCCACGAGGCGGCCGGGCTGAGGGTAAGCTATGAGGCCGGGGCTTACCGGGCGGCGATCCTGGAGACCCTTAGTGGCGAGAACTACCTGAATTTGGGCCAGGCTGCACGTGAATACTGCGAGACGAACGCAAGCCTGGCGGTAATGGGCGAAGACCTGGCCGCGGTTTACGGGGAAGTCATGGAAAAGAAGAAAGCGGAGGCAACGTGACCCGACATTTCGTCAAGGAATTCTTCGATGACAAGCCGTTGGACGGCCTCAAGAAGACCATCACCGGGGACTGGTCTGAGAAGAACCTGAACCACCACCTGGGACTGCTCAACCCGCCCCCCAAGGCCAGGAAGATATTGGAAATCGGCTGCGGCGTTGGACGGCTACTCATCCCCCTATGCGACCGGGGGGCAGAGCACTGCGTCGGGGTGGACGCCAGCCGGGCCATGATCGCCGCAGGCCAGGAGTTCATAGGGAACCGCAATATCCAGATGCTCCACTGTGACGGCACCGGGGCCATCGGATTACCTCTGGTCAACTATTTCGATTGGGCTTTCTCAATCATCACCTTCCAGCACATCCCGGATACCGGGACGGTGAAGCGGTATCTTGGAGAGG
>JBAZKX010000134.1:0-6287 GCA_041650575.1 Desulfobaccales bacterium | reverse complement strand
GCTTGAGTCGGCTTCAGGCGCAGGATCGCGGGCAGCTTGTCAGGATTGACCGCCTTGCTGGCCAGGGTCCGCGGCATAAAAAACCTGAAATTATTAACGTCGGTGATCACCTGCCAGACGATTTCGGGAGGAGCGCTAATCAGCCCCGTCATCTCGCCGCTCTTGATGCAGCTGTCATCCACCTCTTGGGTAGAGACAATGATCTCTCCCGCGGCCAATCTGGCAGCCATATCCTCCTGGGACGCGACGCCGGCTGCCGCCCCCAGGGTGATTACTATTCCCATGCCCGCGAGAAAAATCCAGGTTGCCCGGTACAGTCTCCTGAAGGAGATTTGCCCAAAATTCATGCGCCTCGGTCTCCATGGTCGGGCTAGGTTACTAAGTCGTCATCCGACCGAAAAACTTAAATGCTCGTTATAAACTAATGGCAAATAGCGGGACGGCAAGAGGTTCCCCCGCCACCTGCCTGGCTGGTTCGGCCACCTATCTGCCGAAGTAGCCGGTGAGGGTGGCGGTGGCCAGGGTCTTGTCCTTCAAGGCCTGCTTGAAGGCGGCCAGACCGGCGTTCTTAGGGAGCTCGACCTTGGGCACACTCAGGGCGTAAAGGGTGAATACGTAAGGGTGGTCACCGCTGCCCCGGGGAGGCTGCGGACCGCCGTAGCCCAGATCGCCAAAGGAATTTTTCAGCTCCACCGCGCCCTGGGGCATGGTCCGGCCGGAGGCCCCCTGAGGCAGGGACGCGGCGTCCTTGGGGAGGTCGATGACCAGCCAATGCACCCAGTTGCCGGCGACGGGATGGGGGTCCACCATGGACAGGGCCAGGGATTGGGTCCCGGCGGGAATGTTCGACCAGGCCAGGGGCACGGAGACGTTTTTGCCCCCGGCTCCGGGCATCACGAATTGCAGGGGTATCTTGGCGCCATCTTGAAAAGCGCTGGATGTGATCTGCATGGATTGTCCTCCTGCGCCGCACACCGCGGCAAGAGTAAGGATTAAGCCGACTAAGCACCACAGAGCCACGGATCGTTGCATGGCAACACCTCGGGTCGAGGAGTGGATGGTTTTTTAAGGAGTCTTGCCCTCCAGGAATTGTTTCAAAGCCACGGCTGCGTTGTGTTCCCGGTCCCGGGAACCGTACACCAGGGTAACTCTCCCCTCCCGGGCTTTTTGCTGGAGGAGCCGGACGGCCTCGGGATGGCCGGCGAGTTCGGCCCAATAGCGCCGGCAGAATTCCTCCCACCGGGAGGGCTCATGCCCGAACCAGGTGCGGAGCTCCGGGCTGGGCGCGATGTTCTTCAGCCATAAGTTAAGAGCTATCGCCTCTTTCTTCAAGCCCCGGGGCCAGAGCCGCTCTACCAGGACCCGGAAGCCGTCGTCCGGGCCAGGTTGGTCATAGGCCCGCTTCAGGTTGATCATCCGGTTGCTCCGTGGGTTCCTTAAGTCAAACTTGGACCGATGCTTCGGAGTTTGGCCCGGCCCGCCGTGCCCCTACGCCAGGGGAGGCGCCGGCCTCAGGTCTCCTCCAGCCGCCGTCTGATGAAATCGGCCCACTGGCTGGCGGGATCCAGTTCCAGGTAGCGCCGCCAGTGATCCCGGGCGCCTTTGCCGTTCCCCAGGGCCTCCAGGACCATGGCCAGGTTGAAGTGGGCGTCGGCAAACTCAGGCTCCATCTGGATGGCCTTCCGGTAAAAGAGCGTGGCCGCGTCCAGCTCCCCCCGGTCTTCCAGGAGGTTGGCCAGATTATAATTGGCCTCCACGTGATCCGGGTTGGCGGCCAGGGCCTGGAGATAGCGGGAGGCCGCGGCCTGTTCGGAACCGGCCAGGAAGAGGATGTTGCCCAGGTTCACCAGGGCGTCCACGTGGTCCGGGACCGTCGCCAGGAGGGTTTCATACTTGGCCCGGGCCTCGTCCAGGCGGCCGGCCTCCTCATCCTCCAGGGCCTGGAAGAACAATTCGTCACCCGCGGTTGGGGCCAGAGGCAAGGGGGCCTTCTCTTCCCAGGTAAAATCAATGCAGAGCTGCCCCTCGGGGGTGAAGCGCTGCCGGTTCTTGCCCAGGATGAGCCGGTCGTTAATCAGGGAAATCCGCACCTCGGACAGGGGCTGTTTCAGGCCGGGCATGATCTGCCGCAGCTTCTCGACGCATTTGCGGATGCGCCGCAGGGAGACGCCCTGCCGGCGCAAATCCTTTACGGTACGGAAGGCCACCAGGCTCTGGAAGTCGAACCAGAGGTGGCCCCGGTCCTTTTCCTGGGGGCTGATGAGGCCCTGGCGGTCCCAGTAACGGATCTGGCTCTCGGAGATGCCGGTGAGCCGGGCCACCTCCCGCTGGTCATAGAGCTTCTTCACTCGAAGAGCCTTTTAAAGACCGGGGTCCGGGAAAGTCCCCGGCGGGTTTCTTCCTGAAACTCACCTCGCAGCGCCAACCCGGTTGCACCCGGGTAATCCCCGGGGCCTCCGGTCAGCGGCAAGGCCGGACTCCGTCCGGGGCCAGGTAATAGGCGTCGGGATAATAGATGGGATGGATCAAGGCCTGATCCTCAGACTTCAGGATGTCGATGGCGGCGATGGACATCCTGACGGGGATGGTTGTCAGGCTACATCTGAGCTAGCCTTTCCAGACGGCCCTCATGATCGCCTCCCGCGGTCCGGCGGTATAAATTTATCTCATTATAGGCACGGCAGGCCCGGGAAGCAAGGGAAGCTCTAGCCGGAGGGAGGCAAAAACCTGCTTTGGCCAGCAAGGAAATCCTCCCACGGCATTGGCGAGGGAGGATGCTAAATCCACCGCCGTTTTCTGAAGTACAGGAGCATGCCGAGGGCAATCACCACGATCAACCCCAAGACCTCGAAATAACCGTAGCGCCAGGTCAACTCCGGCATGTTTTTGAAATTCATGCCGTACAGGGAGGTAATGAAGGTCAGGGGCATGAAGATAGTGGCGATGATGGTCAACACCTTCATGATCTCGTTGAGCCGGTTGCTCATGGAGGACAGGTAAATATCCAGCATGCCCGACAGGATGTCCCGGTAGGTCTCCACCGTCTCGATGGCGATGATTGTGTGGTCGTAAACATCCTTAAAATAGACGGTGAGACTGTCGCTGATCAGGGGCGATTCCCGCCGTTCCAGTTGGCCGATCACTTCCCGCAGGGGCCACAGAGACTTGCGCACCATGATCATGTCGTTCTTGAATTGATGCACCTCCCGCAAAGTTTGGGGCGAAGGGCGGGTCACCACCTGGTCTTCCAGGAACTCCACCTGGTCGCCGAAGCTCTCCAGGTGCACAAAATAGTTATCCACGATCAGGTCGATGAGCGCATAGGCGAGATAATCGGCGCCCAGCTTGCGTATCCGCCCTTTGGCCGTGAGGAGCCTTTCCCGGACAGGGGCAAAGAGGTCGCCGTCAATCTCATGGCAGGAAATGACGTAATTACGGCCCAGGATCAGACTGATCTGCTCGGGCGCCATCCTCTGGCTGCCGTCGGGGCGGATGGTTTTTAAGACGATAAAGAGGTAATCGTCATAGTCTTCGATTTTGGGTCGCTGTTCGACTTCCAGGATGTCTTCCAGCACCAGGGGATGGAGATGGAAGCACTCGCCCAGTCTTTCCAGATTTTTCACCTGGTGGATGCCGCTGACATCGATCCAGGTCACCCCTTCGGGGTTGAGAGTGGGGAGGCATTCGTTAAAGCCGTCAAACGTCTCATCGGTGAGGGTGTTTTCATCATAATGAGTGAACGTGACCTTAACCGGCGCGGCTTGCGGCTCCCCCGTATAGACCAGGGTGCCCGGGGGCAAACCGGCCTTGCTCACCGATTGCTTCAATGCTTTGGGCATGGCTTGAAGGGTTTTCCGTTTTCTAGGGCTTAGGCCTCATAATAATCCGGTTTTCGGCCTATAATCAAGGCCTAAATGAGAAGGTCCGGGAGGGAAAGTCTCGGGGGCGCAATCCGGCCCAGCTCAGCCGAAGCGGCCAGTGATGTACCGCTCCGTCTGTTTGTTGGCGGGATTGGTGAAGATTTGCGGGGTGGCGCCGAACTCCACCACCCGGCCCACGTAAAAGAAGGCGGTGAAGTCGGAGACCCGGGCCGCCTGCTGCATATTGTGGGTGACGATAACGATGGTGTATTCAGCCTTGAGCTCGTTGATCAGTTCTTCGATTTTGGCGGTGCCGATGGGATCGATGGCCGAACAGGGTTCATCCATGAGCAGGAGTTCAGGCTCCACCACGATGGTCCGGGCGATACACAGGCGCTGCTGCTGCCCGCCGGACAGGGCCGTGCCCGGGCGGTGCAGGACGTCTTTGACTTCATCCCACAGGGCGGCGCGCTTCAAGGCCTCCTCCACCCGGCCCGCCAGTTCGCTCTTACTCAACGAATAGTGCATCTTGAGGCCGTAAGCGACGTTGTCAAAGACGCTCATGGGAAAGGGGGTGGGTTTTTGGAAGATCATGCCGATCTTCTTGCGGAGTTCCATGACATCCTGTTTCGGGTCCAGGACGTTGACGTGGTCCAACCAGACCTCACCTTCGGCCCGCTGGTCCCGGTAAAGCTCATAAATGCGGTTGTACACCCGGAGATGCGTGGACTTGCCGCAGCCGGAGGGGCCGATAATCGCGGTGACGTGATGCTCGGCGATGTCCAGGTTGTTATCGAACAGGGCCTGCTTGTCGCCGTAGTAAAAATTGAGGTGGCGGACGGAAAGCTTGGCGGGGATGCCCAGACTTTTCAGAAGGACTTCGGACGGAAAGGCTTCTGCCGACGCCTTGGAATTTAGCGAATCTTCGGCCACGTGGTCTTCTTCTCGGATAGTCTGCGCCAGGTTACACGGGTTCATTATATTATTAAAGTGAGGAAACGGTTTCATAATTCGGTCCTGCCGGGCATCATGCATCGTCATTTTTTCGCATTACTCCCTGGTCCTCAAGACAAAGCGGGCCAGCAAGGTGAAGCCCAGTACTCCCAAGGTGATCACCAGGGACGCGCCCCAGGCCAGCCGCTGCCAGTCATCATAAGGCGACATGGCATAGTTGAAGATGGTGACGGTGAGGTTGGGAGTAGGGCCGGACAGGGAAGAAAACCAATAGGGGCTGTTCAGGGCGGTGAACAGCAGGGGTGCAGTCTCGCCGCTGACCCGGGCCACCGCCAGCAGGATGCCCGTGATCAAACCGGACTTGGCGGCTCGAAAGACCACCGATAAGGTGACCTTCCAGCGGGGGGCCCCCAGGGCCAGGGCCGATTCCCGCAGGGTGTTGGGCACCAGGCGCAGCATGTCCTCGGTGGTCCGGGTGATTACCGGGATCATGAGGATGGCCAGGGCCACGGCCCCGGCGTACCCCGAAAAGTGTCCCAGGGGGAGCACCACCAGGGTATAGGCGAACACCCCGACAATGATGGACGGCATGCCCATAAGGACGTTGGCGGCAAACCGGCTCTGGTCGGCCACCCGGGACTCCTGGCCGAACTCCGCCAGATAGATGCCGGAGAGCAGCCCCACGGGCACCGACAGGAGGGTAGCGGCCACGGTTATGGCAATCGTTCCCAGGAGGGCGTTGGCCAGGCCGCCGCCGGCCATACCGGGCGGGGTGGGCAACTGGGTAAAGAAGTCGAGGTTGATGGCGCCAATCCCGCGCCCGATGACCCCGGAGAGAATCCAGATCAGGGCTCCGATGCCCAGGAGGGCCGACATTACGGCCCAACCTTTCACGATCAGGTCCAGGAGACGGCGACCCGCAGGCGGCCGGGGTTTCATAAGCCCACACTCCAGGATTTGTACATCCGCCGGAGCATGAACTGGGCCAGCACCTGCACCAGGTAGGTGATGACGAACAGCACCAGCCCCAACTCGATCAGGGCGCTGACATACATGGGGTCGGTGGCTTCGCTGAACTCATTGGCCAGGGTGGAGGCGATGCTGTTGCCCGGCGCCAGCAGGGAGGCGGAGATCCTGTGGGCGTTGCCGATGACGAAGGTGACCGCCATGGTCTCTCCCAGTGCCCGGCCCAGGCCGAGGAAGAGGGCCCCGATAATCCCCACCAGGCCATAAGGGATGGTCACCTTATAGGTGACTTCCCAGGTGGTGGCCCCCATGCCGTGGGCCGATTCCTTGACCACGTTCGGCACCAATTGAAACACGTCCCGGGTTATGGCGCAGATAAAGGGCAGGATCATGAAGGCCAGGATAATCCCCGCGGTGAGCATGCCCAGCCCCATGGGCGCCCCCTGAAAGAGGGGCAGCCAGCCCAGGCCGCCCTTCAGGGCCGGCTGAACGTATTTGGCCATAAAG
>JBAZKX010000133.1:0-6290 GCA_041650575.1 Desulfobaccales bacterium | reverse complement strand
GTTGGCGCGCACCGCCATTTCCACCAGAGAGGACAGGGTCGGATCCTTAAAGGCCTCCCACCATTCCACCAGTTGCACCGGCGCGGTCGTGGTTTTGCTGGACTGCTCCGTAGTCACGGCCTTTTGGCCGTCCCAAGTCTCCGGTACCTTGGTCTCCGGCCGCTTATAATCGGGGCCCACAGCGCAACCGGTTACAGCAACTAAGGCCATCAGGAAAAGGCTCGGCAAAAGCCTGCGTTTTTTTATGCTATCGCCCATTGGCGCAGACATGAGAACATTCCCATCCTTTGGTGGCACAGCCTTTCCAGGCTAGGCTATCTTGGCCTGATCTTCTAAAACTTCTCCAGGTCCCATCCCTATTCGTAGCGCAGGGCAATGATCGGATCAAGCCGGGAGGCTTTCCAGGCCGGATAGAAGCCGAACACGATGCCCACGGTGACCGACACCACGAACGCGGCGACGATGGCGCTCAGGGATAATTCCGTCGGCCAGCGCAGCAACACTCTTACCAAAATGGAAATCCCCCGGCCCGCGAGGATGCCCGCGGCCCCGCCGCAGAAGCACAGAATCACGGATTCAGCCAGAAATTGCTGGAGAATATCCCGGGCCCAGGCTCCCACGGCCATGCGCAGGCCGATTTCCCGGGTCCGCTCGGTCACCGATACCAGCATGATATTCATAATCCCGACGCCCCCGACCAAGAGCGAGATCAGGGCTACCGCCAGGAGGAGCTTGGTCATCATGTCGCTGGTGGAAGACAGGGCCTTGGTCATTTCGGTCATATCCCGGATATTGAAGTCATCCGGTTCCCCCGGCCCAATCCGGTGCCGCTCCCGCAGTATCTGGGTGATTTGCTTGATCGCGGCAGGGATTTCTTCGGTGGAACGACCCGCGGCCAGGATCTGATCTACGTTGATAAAGCGCACCGGTTGGGGGGTGTCGGCGGCCTGCGTCGCCGATGGGATGGGATAAAGCTGGTTTTGAGCATTAGGGTAGATCTGATTGAGACTATTCACCGTCGTAGAGGTGCTTGACCCGGAGGCCCCGGCGCTGGCGCTCTGGTTGGCGGTCGTCGCAGAAGAGCCGGTCACCCTGAATTTAATCGTCGTCCAGGGGGCGAGCAGGACATCGTCCTGATCCATGCCCATCATGTTGGCCCCCTTGCTGGTGAGGACTCCGACTACCCGGAAGGAGACGTTCTGGACGCGAACTTCTTTGCCGATAGGGTTTTCACCCTGAAACAGCTCCCGGACCAACCGCTGGCCCAACACGCAGACCTTGCTGGCATTGCGGACATCCCGCTCCGTGAACATGTCGCCCTCGGCCAAGCCCCATTCCCGGACGTCGAGCCAGGCGGGAGTGGTGCCATAAATAAAGGAGGGCACCCAGTTGCGGTTGCCGTAAATGACCTGGGTCCGGGCCCGGACTACCGGCACCGCGCCTCTGACCGCCGGGCTCTCGTTCAGGACAGCTTCCGCGTCCTGGGGGGTAAGGGTCATGACGCTGCCCGCCCCGAAGCTGACGCCGCCACTGGAGGCCGTACCCGGTAAGACTAACAAATTGTTGGCCCCCATACTGGCAATGGTTGCCTGGATAGCGCTCGAAGAGCCGCTCCCAATCTCCATCATGGCGATGACCGCGGCCACGCCGATGACAATGCCGAGGGTAGTCAAGGCAGCCCGCATGACGTTGCGGCTCAGGCCGTGCAGCGCGGTCCGTACCATCCATTGGAGCCGTAGCCACGCCAATCCTGAGCGCAGCTTGGCCGCGACTTCTGAGCCCGCCGGAGGCGATGAACCGACCTGCCCCCCCTGAGCCTTTTGAGTTCGGGGTTCTTCGGCTTCCACCGTCCCATCGGTAATCCTAATGATCCGTTTGGCGGAGCGGGCGACGTTGGCGTCATGAGTGACCAGAATAATGGTCACGCCTTCCTCTTCGTTCAGTCGCCGGAAGAGTTCCAGGACTTCTGCACTGGTCCTGGAGTCGAGGTTGCCGGTGGGCTCATCCGCGAACAGGATGGAGGGATTATTGATGAGGGCGCGGGCAATAGCCACCCGCTGTTGCTGCCCGCCGGAGAGTTGAGAAGGTTCGTGGTCCAGGCGCTCGCCTAAGCCTACACGCTGAAGCAGGTCTCCGGCCCGCTGGCGCCCCTCCCGGTCGGACAGGTGCGCCGCGGTATACGACAGGGGCATAATCACATTTTCCAGGGCGCTGGTCCGGGGCAGCAGGTTGAAAGTCTGGAAGACGAAGCCGATTTTCTGATTTCTGAGCTGGGCCCACTCATCAGCGGACAGGGCCACCACATCTTGCCCGTCCAGCCAGAATTCCCCGGAAGATGGGCGATCGAGACACCCCAGGATGTTCATGAGCGTAGTCTTGCCCGATCCCGAGGTACCCATGAGGGCGACAAACTCCCCCTGGGAAACCGTCAGCGAGATGCCTCTGAGCACCGGTACGTCGATCTCGCCCAGGTGATAAGTCTTATAAATATCTCGCAGTTCGATCAGTTCCATGGAGGCTCTCGCTATCCACCTTCCCAGGCAGATGCTCCAGACGGGCGCTTATTTGGTATTGGCGGACTTCCGCAAGAGTTGCGGGGTAAAGGGGCTGCCCCCGGGTGCAGGTTTCCCGGCTGGCTGGCTTTCCATTTCGCCCACCACCAAGGGGGTCCCTTCCTTGATTTCGGTGCTTTCCACTTCCATCTGGCTGCCGTCGCTCAGGCCGAGGGTCACCTGGACCGGGCGTACCAGGGCTCCCTGGGGAACCCACACAAGGCCGCGGGCCCTCTCCTCCTTGCCGGCCTTGGTCGCGGGCTTGACCTGGGGTGGCCCCTCAGACCCCTGAGCCTTCTTGAGGCTCCCGCGGAACTCTGCCACTACCTGCGAAACCTTGGGGGTCCAACGAAGTGCGGCATTGGGGACGAGCAGGACATTCTTACGTTCGCCCACAATAAATGTGACATTCGCAGTCAGATACGGGAAGAGTTTGCCGCCGGAATTATCGGTATCAACTTCCACGGTGTAGGTGACCACATTTTGGGTCATGGTGGCGTTAAGCCTTATTTTGCCTACCTGGCCGGGAAAGACATCGCCGGGCTGAGCATCCACGGTGAAGGTGACTTCCTGGCCCGGTTTGATCCGGCCGATATCCGCTTCGTTGACCGAAACCCACACCTGGAGACGATTCAGGTCCTTGGCTATTAAGAAGAGGCTGGGGGCATTAAGGCTGGACACGACCGTCTGGCCGATGTTGACCCGCCGGTCCACGATGACCCCCTTGACCGGGGAGACGATGGTGCAATAACTCAGGTTTTTTTGGGCCCGCTGTAACTGGGCCTGAGCCTGTTCAACGGCACTTTTGGCCTGGACAATGGCGGCTTTGCCAACTTCCACGTTAGCCTTGGCGACCTCGTAGGTCGACTGGGCCGCGTCATAATCGGTCTGGGACAGGGCATCGGAGGGACCCAGCTTCTGGGCCCGGGCCCAGTCTCTCCCGGCCTGGTAGAGTTTGGCCTTGAGCTGGCCCAGGTTGGCTTCGGCGTTGAGCACCGCGGCCTTGTTCTGCCCCAGTTGGGCTTTGGCCGCGCCCACATCGGCGGCGTACAGGGCGTCGTCAATCCGGGCCAGCACCGTCCCGGCCTCGACGACGGAGCCGTAGTCAACCTCTTGGCCATTCTTATCTTGACCGAAGGTCACTATCCTTCCGGCAACTTGGGCCCCGACATCTACGACTTCTTCCGGCTCTACCGTTCCGGTGGCGCTGATTGTGGCCCGCAGGTCGCCCCGTTTTACCGGGACGGTGCGGAATCCCGAGGGGCTACCGCTGCCCCGGGCCAGGTATCCTATGAACAAGAAGGCGACAACCACCACCGCGGCGGCGATGGCAATGGCACGTTTGTTATCAGGAAACTTCATCTTTTTGAGTCCGTTATCCTTTGGTTACAGCAAGTAATCTTCCCATGCCAGCGGTCTCCGCAGCCGGATATCCCGAGCGTGGACGCAGGAGGGCGCGGAGGTCAGCCAAATTCCGGCAATTATTCATTGAATCAGCCGCTATGTCAATGTTATCAAATTGATCGTTAATATATTAACCAATTATTGGGGGAAATCCGGCGCTAAAAAAAATGGCATCTCTAAAAAAGCGGCTAGAAAATCGGCGATTCGACCCGGTACCGGCGTGAGCATCAGAAAACCCGTGGCCACTTGCCGGTCCGGGAAAAGAATTTTTTTGACAATTCGTTATATATTTAGTAGTTATCATTATAACTGATTATATGAACGATTTCTATTTAACCAAAGATTCCCTGGGCTTCATCATCTACCGGACCGCCTTGGCTCTCAAGGGGGCCCTGCAGCGCTTCTTTAAAGAGAACGGCTACGAGATCACCGCCGAGCAATGGGCCATCCTGCGGCATCTCTGGGAGGAAGACGGCCTGTCCCAGCGGGAGATCGCCGAAAAGGCCGCCAAAGATAAGCCCAATATCACCCGGATGCTCGATGCCCTGGAGAAAAAGCATCTGATCTTTCGCCAGCCCGATCCTCAGGACCGCCGCAAATATTGCATCTACCTCACCAGAGAAGGCCGGCAACTCTACGAACGCCTCTCTCCCCTGGCCCAAAGCCTGCGGCAAAAAGTCACTGCCAATCTGACCGGACCTGAGATCGATTCGTTAAAAGCCACCTTACATAAAATATACCAAAATCTCGGCGATCTGTAAGATTTCCCCAGGCCGGCCTGAACCAGGCGCCGCGCCTGCGCCCGGGAATCAAATATGATAGTATAAATATCTGCTAATTCTCTTCTATGTTACCGAAACCTGAAAATCGAAAACTCATTAAGGCGGACCGATATGGCCGAGAAGAAATTTGTGGGAAAAATTCATGGAGAACCTTGGGAGGCCCTGGCCAAGGGTCCCCGGGAGGTATTGGGCCGGATCTGGCAGGACTATTTGTCGGAGGTCCTACAGGTTTCTCCCCAGAGCGAACGTTACAAGATCCTGCGCCGGGAGATTGAGAAAGCCGCGGGATTCAAAGAGGTCTATGACAACTGGAACACCCTGTCGCCCGAATCCCGGGCCGTGGCCTGGCGGCGCTTAATGACTGTCAGCCGCAACCAGCTCCTGGACCGGGAGGCCAGTTGCGTCCGCTGCGGCCAGTGCTGCGAGCAGGGCAGCCCGACCCTGCTGGGTCCCGATCTGGAGCTGTTCCAACGGGAAGTCCTCAATTGGAACGACGTTTATACTCTCAGGGCCGGGGAACCCGCGACCTCCCGGGAGAGCAAGGTGACCCCCATACAGGACGAGCGCCTGAAAGTTCGGGAGGTCCCGGGCAGCCGGCAGTGCTGGTTTTACCTGGCGGCCAACCAGAGTTGCCGCATCTATGCGGACCGGCCGGAGCAATGCCGCCGCCAGAATTGCTGGGGCGAGCCCGCGCCCCCTTCCGCGGCCGAGGAATTATTGCAGCGCGTCCATCTGTTTGCCGGGGTTCCCGAGATTTGGGAGCTGATCAGGGAACATCAAGCGCGTTGCGATTGCGCCCGGGTGGCCGGGCTCGTGGCCGAATTGGGCGCCGGCCGGGAAGCCGCCGGCGACCCCTTGTTCGAGGCCCTGCACTTCGACCACTATCTGCGGCAAATGCTCCTCGACGAATGGGAGGTGACCCCTGATGCCACCGACCTCATTCTGGGCCGGCCGTTGGCCGAATTCCTGCGGACCTTGGGGGTGAACGCCATTCTCACCCCGGATGGAGTCTTTCGCCTGGAACCGGTCCAGGCCTCAGCCTAAAGTTCCGGCCGGTGAGATAGGGGCGCCCTCCCCCGCCCCGGCCGGAGGATTTCCTTCATCACGATACCAGGAGTTGCCATGCTCGAAGACCTGATCAGACGCAACCGCAGTTGCCGGAGGTTTTTCCAGCACGAGTCGATTCCGGTGGAGACCTTAAGATGGCTGGTGAACCTGGCCCGGCTGTCGGCCTCCGCCGCCAATCTCCAGCCTCTTCGGTATATCCTGTCCAATGACCCCCGCAAAAACGCGGCCATCTTCTCCTGCCTGGCCTGGGCCGGCTATTTGCAGGATTGGCCCGGCCCCCCGGAAGGCGAGCGGCCCGCGGCCTATCTGGTGGTGGTGGGAGATAAAAGCTGCGCCACCACCCTGGCCACGGACGTGGGCATCGCCGCCCAGAGCATCCTGCTGGGGGCCAGGGAGAAAGGCCTGGCCGGGTGTATGATCGGCTCGATCCAACGTGACCGGCTGCGGGAGTCCCTCCGGATTCCCGACGGCTTCGAGATCGTTC
>JBAZKX010000132.1:0-6321 GCA_041650575.1 Desulfobaccales bacterium | reverse complement strand
TCCTGGAAGAAGGTATTCGGCCGGGGGAAAGGGAAGGCCCCGACCCAGGGGTTGGGCGCGATATGGTTTGGGGAATGAGAGCTTGGGCGTCAGGCTGGGGTGGAACCGACTGGCTGCTCCCCCCCCCTTTATCAGGGCATGCCGGCGCTTCGGGAAAATGATTGATTTTCTTAGTTTATCGTGGTATCGGCTTATCACTCTTTTTTGGACGAAACGCCCCACTAAATTTTCCCATGGATTTGAGAGAAGGCCTATGGAGAGGGGGTAGGATGAGATTCGAGGAGATTAAAGCGGCGATCGTGAATCTTGAGAAACGGGACCAGAGGCGGGTGGTGCTTGAACTGCTGCCGGAAATCTGGCCTAACCTGGTCGGGGATGAGGCCTGCCTCAAGTTCTTGAGAAAATTGGTTGATGAAGAGAGTGTCAGAAGCTACCTGGAAGAGCACATAGACCACCTTTAAGCCGATTTTTACGATGCGTCTCTGATTTAAACCCATCCCAAGGGTGGACCGAAAAGGAGGGAGAATATGACCGTCCATGCCCTGCAGCCGCGTTGGGGCCAACCCGCTACGGGCATCATCTCATGTATAGCTTTCTTCCTGATCGCCTGGCTTGTCTGGTTCATATTCAGCGATCCGCGGGGCCCGGTCGGCGCCTTTCCTTATCCCTTCGTCATGTACCTGGCCATGATGATCCTGGTGGGGCTGTGGCAGCACATGTTTTTGGGCGATTGGCCCTTTCAGGATATCCCGCAACCGGCCCGGGGGATCATAGAAACCGTGGTCAACCTGGGCCTGGTGTGGTTCGGTATCCACGTGGTTTTTTATAGGATTCTGGGGCTCGGTTTCAACTTCCTCAGCCAGGTCAATCTGGAAGCCCTGGCCGCGGCGGGGCGAACGGCCTTGCCCGAGGTTGCCGGCAAGACCTTAACCCTCCAGGCCCTGGTCCACCCCGCGGCCCGGTTCGGCGAACGGGCGGTAGTGACCTTCGTGTTGATCGGGTTTTTTTCATATCCCTTTGTTACTATTCTCTTTGGCAAGTGGCCCATCCGGCCCAGCGATCTTACCCAACCCCAGGCCGGCCTGGCGGAACTGGGCTGGTGTAGCACGTTGACCCTTTTTTTCTATACTATTTTGATCGTGCCTTTCTGGGGAGCAGTTTATGGCCAGGTCTTCGGGACCTCCTACGGCTTCAATTTCCCCTGGTGGAGCGGCATCTGCGGCACCGGCCACGTGCACTGGGTCTTCGGCTGGTGGGAATGGGCGATTATCGTTTTATTCATGACCCCTAATGTTTGGCGGATGAAACCCTGGTCGGTGATCACCTGGCCGCAGCCCTGGAAGGGGCTGGTTTCCTTGGCCGGCACCCTCTTCCTCGGCTATCTCCTGGCCCTGATCTGCGTGAACCTCGCTCCCTTGTGGTTGCCCATGCAAGAGGTCATCCAGCATTTGCCGGCCGCGGACAAGGGCATCCCCATACGTTTTCTGTGGTATCACGCCGCGGAAATCGCCGGGTTCACCCTTATCCCTTTCCTCATCTGGCATCATTATTTTGATGATCTGGCGGCATCAGCGGATAAAGATTCGTGGGGCGCCTTTTGGTTCCGGACCTTAGGCGTCCTGTTGCTGTGCATGCTGAACTACGTATTTTTCTATTATGTCAACTTCGGCCATTGGGGACTGGGTAATCACCACATGGCCGGGGGCGTCGGTGAACGGGTGGTGGCCGGGGAATCCCTCATCTGGAACTTCTGGTGGATTATTCCGCTGCTCTGGAACGAATGGTTTTTCCATAAATGGCCATTCTACCAGCCCGCCGGACATTGAGAGACCGCCGACAGAATCTTCTCCTTGAGGCAGGGCGCCTGGGCCCTGCCTTTTTCTTTGGGGGACAGGGATTCGCGTCAAGATGGCCCTTTGCTTTGGTTACTCAGCCAGGCAAGAGCGTGATCTTAAAGACCAGAGCAATGACCGGAGCAATCTCCACCAAGGTCAGCAGCGATAACGACCATCAGGCGGGCCAGGATGCCATTCAAAGGGATTGGGCCTCATTTTTTGAGTTTGTGCGGGAGAAAAATAAGGGGTCAGGCCATTTAGCCTAACCCCTTGAAATTGTTTGGCGGGCGATGGGCGACTCGAACGCCCGGCCTTTGGTTCCGGAGACCAACGCTCTATCCACCTGAGCTAATCGCCCGCGTAAAAAATGATATCAGATTCAGGCCTGCTGTCAAGGCGGATTGGACCCGGCAGGTGAGTCATGAGCCGGTATCCGGACTTGAGACCGAGGTGTGCTCATGGAGGCAAGAAAGGCTTTCCCCATAGGAGCGCATCTGCGTGTGCGCCCCTATTGAGGGCGGACTCATAGGTCACCCCCCTACAAAAGATAAGTTACTTTGATGAACGCAAATCAGAATGAGGTCTTCGCAGAGCTCTCCTGATGAAACCTTTTTCCTGAGAGAGCTGACCAGGCAATACTCGACCCCGGTGGTGCGGCGCGGCAGTGGGCCGGTAGGGCCGCAGCCGCGTCCTGCCGCGTCAATTCCAGAGCTTTATAGCCTCAAAGGGTCCCTGGTTAACCGGAGGCGCCTCACCCCGGGCCACCCACAGAACCCGGTCAACGGGGCGAAAGACGGTGCAGACCGCGGTCCCGGCGTTGGCTATCTGGGAGTCGGCGAGGATCCGCTGCAGATCGTCCGGCCCCAAGCGGCGGTGTCGGGTCAGCTCCTGGAGCCGCTGGTTGCGGGCCTGGCTGTAGGCTTCGGAGAATTGGTCAGAGGAAACCACGGAAAGGGGCGGGGGAGAGGGAAAGCGGCCTTTAAGGTCAGCCATGGCCGGGCTCTGGTAATGGTTGGTGGCGGTGAGCACGCCGCGGTGGGGATGGCGGACGGACCCGCGGCGGGCGGAGAGTTCCAGCACCAGGGCCTCCCGGGGTCCGCAGAGGAGGAGATTGTTGCCGATGGTGCCGGGCTCCTGGAGAACCCGGGCGGCCACCGCCGCCACCGTGTCCCCCTGCTCCAGGGCCAGGCGGAACCGCAGGGCCGCGGGGGTGCCCTTTAAGCTGCGGTCCCGGCTCACGGCCGAAAGTTGGGCCAGAGCCACGCCGGCATGGTTGATACCGGTGCAAATACCCACGTAACCCGGCCAGGCCAGGGAGGCCAGAGGTTGCCCCTGCTGCGGTTCTATAAGGAAGAGGGTCTGGAGGCGGGTTAAGGGTTCGGTGAACACCGGGTAGTCCAGGTTGCGTCCCATGAGACAGGTTCCCGGGGCCTCACCGTCCTCCACGGCCAGGGCCGAACAACGGGGGCTGTTGTTGGCCAGGTCGTCGATCACATTGAGGAGCAGCACGCTGCCCAGGCTGACGCCGGCCCCGGCGGCGATGGCGGCTATTTCCTGTTGCAGATGCGGCGGCACCTGGGGCCAAAAGCCCCGGGCCAGCCACTTCAAAAGGCCGAACAGGGGCAAGGCCCCGGCATAGAGACTGAGGCGGGCCAGGTAAGTCAGAAGGGTCCGGCGCAACAGACGGATGTCGGCGGCCAGGATCTGCCCATGGCGGCGCCCCCGTTCCTGCGGTGAGCCCCAGAGTTCCAGCGTACGAAGCACGTTAACCTTCCTGTCTCAGCCGCCCGAAAAAGCTGATTATTGTTGCCATTCTACCCGGTTATCAGCGGGGGGGAGGTCTGTGCCTTTACTTGGCCAGGGCGGCCAGCTTTTTCAGATCCATCTGTTGGGCGACGGTCTTGAGGACATCGAGATTGTCGATGCCCTCACCGTCGATTTTAACCCAGAAGCGATCCGCCACGCTGATATTCAGTTCCCCCTGCTTGTCTTGCGGGCGAAAGGATTCCATCGCCCTGAACCCCTGAATCTCGGTAGTGCGGATGGTCTCTTCGCTGCTCTCCATTTCCAGTTGCTGTCCCATCACAAAGGGGATGGGCTTGCCCAGGAAGTCCATGATGATGACCTCCAGAGCCTTGTCCCCGGACTTAAAAGAGGCTCGGGCTTCACTTACCATGACGTTGCCTTGCTTCAGGGTGGTGCCGCTGGGTTTGCCTTCCATGGCCCAGCCGGGAATTTTAATATCCGCGAATGGCAGCAATTCCTTGAAATGGACCACTTCCGCCCGGGCCGCCACAGCCGCGCCAAAGAGGATCACTGCCAGGCCCAGAAGGATAGCCGGGGTGAATTTCAGCCTTTGGAGTCGATGATCAGGCATGATGTTCTCCTTTGCCCATGAAATGATTGTCTGTAGTAAGACCGCTTCAACCTTCCCGGGAAAATTTCAACCAGAACCCCGTGGCCAGGCCCCAAATCACCCCGAAAAAGGTGACCAGGACTGGAGCCATGTAGCCCAACTCCAGTCCCAGCATACCCTTGTGCATTTTGGGAAAGATGACCAACAGTTGCACCAGCGTCTGGCCCAGGCTGTACACCGCGCCTCTGAGGTAGTATGAACCTGAAAAGGGTAGGAGGAAGAGGAAAGCCCAGATACCGCCCCAGACCATATGCTGATAAATCCACATGGGGGTCATAGCCGGGGCCATGGGAAATCCCAGGAGTGCATTGAGACCCACGGCGCCGAAAGTCCAGGCTACAACGGCCTTGGCCAGACCGCCGACTGCGCCCGCGGCAAAGATCAGGCTGAGGTTCCGATAGAAATTGTTCATGGCAGCTATTTAGTCCTCCAAGCAGCGGGCTGACTATAGAAGATTTTAGAATATTTCCAGCTCTGCGCCAAAAGATTTATGCAGGAAAGCGGGAAGCACCGCGGTTACCCTGGCCCCAGGCCGGGCGCTGCCGCTGTGAGAGCCCGACTCCCCGGCGCCCCAACCTTAGCGGTAATGGGCCTTATGCAGCCAAAAGCCGGCAGTCCATCCCCAGACAGCATTATAGAACACCACCAACAGGGGAGTGAGATAACCCAATTGCAGGCCTAAGACGCCTTTGCCGGCCGCGACGGGAAAGACCCAAAAGAGCTGCACCAGGGTGGGGCCCAGACTGTAGAGGACCCCTTTGGCGGGCCAGGACAGCCGGCTTAGGGGCACGAGAAACAACAGCCCCCAGATGCCGCCCCACACCAGCCGGGGATAAAGGAAGGCCGGGGTTAAGGCCGGGGCGATATGGACGCCCAGGGCCGGAGCGATGCCGAGCCAGCCGAACAGCCAGACCGCCAGACTGTTCCAGAGGGCCCCGAAACATCCGGCCACGAAAACCAGAGAGAGTTTTTTCATTGTCATATTCATGAGATCCTCCTTATCTCAGTAAGGCTTGCTACTTGAGACTGCGGATAAATTTGCGGCGGTCCCGGCCCCGCCGGCCATAGGCATAAAGGTAATGGTCGACCCGGGGCAGGCCTCCGCCGACATGAAACGCGAAGGCCTGTCCTTCCAGGGCCCGGTCGGCCTTGGTGATCCGGGCGTGTTGCCGCAGATGTTCCATCCAGGTCTCCACGATAAACGTCTCAAGGAAGCGCCCGGAGGAAGCGGTATCCTGAAACAGACCCCAGCGAATGGCTCCATCCCGGCGCCGGATGTGGCTCAAGGCGCGCATGGCCTGGGCAAAGGGTTTGGCTTGTTCCGGATCGATGAGATACTCCACGGTCACCAACACCGGTCCCTGTTCGGGACGGGGCTCCAATTCCAGATGGGGTTCGGGCCAGTGCAGGGAGGGCGTCAGGTCTGACTCCGCGTCGATCTTAACGCGATAGCGGAGGATGGCCAGGAGCCCCACCACCAGCCCCGCAGCAGAGAAAAGCAGGGCGGCCTTGAGGCCTTGATGGGTGGCCACCGCGCCCCAGGCGGCAGTGCCGCCGGTTAAGGCGCCGGCGAAGACGAGCATGTACACGGCCAGGACCCGGGCCCGGACCCAGGCCGGCACCGCAATTTGGATGGCCACGTTGAAGGTAGAAAGCATCACTAGCCAGGCGGCCCCGCTAAGCACCATGGCCGCCACCAAAGCAGTCATGCGGGGCAAGAGGGCAACGACCGCGATCATGGCCGCAGCAAGTAAGCTCATGCCGGCTAATAAGACCTCACCGGGGAAATATCGTTGTAGCCGCGGCAGCAGCGCAGCCCCGGCCACTGCGCCGGCCCCGAAGCAGCCCCAGAGAATGCCGTAGTCCGCGGAGCCGCCTCCCAGTTCATAGCGGACCACCAGCGGGAGCAGGGCCCAAAGTGAACAGGAAAAGAGGATAAAAATCCCGGTGCGCCAGAGCACGGCCTGTAACCCCGGGGAATGGCGCAGATAGCGCAGGCCGCTGCGGATGCCGGCAACCATGCGTTCGGCCGGCAACGTTGTGTCGGTGGGCGGCCGGGGCCACCAGTAC
>JBAZKX010000131.1:0-6364 GCA_041650575.1 Desulfobaccales bacterium | reverse complement strand
GGCCTGGCGATCTATTGGCGGGGTTGGTACTGGTTCGATCCCGTGGCCGGCATCGTCGTGGGCGCCATGGTGGTGTTCAGCAGTTGGCAACTGGTCTGGGAGGCGGCGGAAATCCTGTTGGAGTCCACTCCCCGGCATATCGATCTTCACGAAGTGCAGCAGTCCCTGGTGAGCCATCCCCAGGTGTTCGAGGTACACGATTTGCACATCTGGACGATTGCTTCGGGAATTTTTGCCCTGAGCGTCCATGTTACCATAGATAACCACCTCAACCGGGACTGTCTGACGGGCGAACTGGAAGAACTGCTGCACCAGCGCTTCGGCCTGGAGCACAACACCATCCAGATCGAAGGCCCTGACTTCCATGATCCCCGGGTCTGTCCTTTACACCGCCTGGAAGGTGGACATTGATCATGCCGTTCTTAACCGACCCCGGGCGTTTCGCCTGCCGCCAATGACCTTGAACAAGGAGGAATCATGTCGCCACAACGCTGGGAACTGAAACCGGAGAGCCTGCGCGCCGTCTGTGACCCCGATGCCTTGGGATTCGAAACCACCCTGGACGTTTCGCCCTTGAAAGAAAAGGTCGTGGCCCAGGAGCGGGCGGTCCACGCCCTGGAGTTCGGCCTGGGGGTCAAGGACCTGGAATACAATATCTTCGTGGCCGGGCCGCCCCGGGCCGGCAAGACCGAAACCATCATGGCCTACGTGCAGGAGCTGGCCGCCAAGGAGCCGACCCCGCCGGACTACATCTACGTCCATAACTTCAAGGATCCGGAAAAGCCCCAGAGCCTGACCCTGCCCACCGGCAAAGGCCGCCTCCTCAAGGCCGATATGGAAGTGCTGATCGCCAGCCTGAAAGTGCAAATCCCCGAGGTCTTCGAAAGCGAGGACTACTCCGGCCGCCGGGAAGCCCTCATGCACGACTTCACCCAGGAACGCAACAAGATCCTCCAGGAACTGGACGCCAAGGCGGGAGAGGAAGGCTTCATCCTCAATATCTCACCCACGGGCCTCATGATCTTTCCGGGCAAGGAAGGCAAGCCCCTGGGCGAGGAGGAACTCAAGGCCTTGAGCGACGAGGAGCGGGAAGCCCTGCGCCAGAAGTCCGCCACGCTTCACACCGAAATGAACGAGGCCATCCGTAAGATCCGCAAGATGGAAAAGGAGTACCAGGAAAAAGAGAAAAAGCTGGACCAGGACGTGGCCCTCTACGTCGTGGGCCACCACATCGAGGAGTTGCGGGAGAAATACAAGGACCTCCCCCAGGTCCTCGACTACCTCAAGGACGTCCAGGAAGACATCCTGAAAAATATCGACGATCTCAAACGCCGGCCCGGGGCCCAGGGCCCCTTTCCCTTCCCCGTGCCGGAACCGTCTTTCACCCAATACCAGGTGAACGTCTTCGTGGACCACTCCGGGACCCAGGGGGCTCCGGTGATCATGGAAAACAACCCAACCTACCCCAACCTCTTCGGCGCGGTGGAACGCCGGGCCCAGTTCGGAGCCCTGGTCACCGACTTCAGCCTGATCCGGGCCGGAGCCTTACAGCGCGCCAACGGCGGCTACCTCATCATCGAGGCCATGGACCTGCTCCGCTGGTTCTTCTCTTATGAGGCCCTGAAGCGCTGTCTCAAAAACGGGGAGGTCAAGATCGAAGACCCCATGGAGATGTATGGGCTGATTACCACCCGGAGCCTCCAGCCCCAACCCATTCCCCTGAACATCAAGGTCATCCTGGTGGGCGACCCTTACATCTACCAGATCCTCTATATCTATGACGAAGACTTCCACAAGTTCTTCAAGATCAAGGCCCATTTCGATTCCCGGATGAAGCGGACCGATGACCATGTAAAGCAATTCTCCGAGATGCTGGCCGGTTACTGCCAGGAAAACCAGCTCATGCCCATCCACAAAACCGGCATGGCCCGCCTGGTAGAGTACGCCCAGGAGTTGGCCGGGCACCAGCAGAAGCTCACCCTCCAGTTGAAAGAGGTCCTGGACGCCCTCAAGGAAGCCAATTTCTGGGCCCGGTCCAACACCCACGATGTGATCTTCGGCACCGACGTGGACAAGGCCATCGACGAGAAGACCTATCGAGCCGACCTGCCCGAAGAAAAGCTCCAAGAGTTCATCGATGAAGGCCTGCTCTTCATCGAAACCGAGGGCCGCGTGGTGGGCCAGATGAACGGGCTGTCCGTCTATGCCCTGGGGGACCACGCCTTCGGCCGGCCTTCCCGTATCACCGCCACCATCGGCCTGGGCCGGGGCGGAGTGTTAACCATCGACCGGGAGTCCCAACTGTCCGGGAACATCCACAACAAGGGCGTCCTCATCCTGTCCGGCTTCCTGAAGAGCCGCTTTGCCCAAACCAAGCCCCTCACCTTATCCGCCAGCCTCTGCTTTGAACAGAGCTATGGCATGGTGGAGGGCGACAGCGCTTCCCTGGCGGAATTGTGCACCCTGATGTCGGCCCTGGCCGAAGTCCCTCTGGCCCAGAACCTCGCCATGACCGGCTCGGTGAGCCAGCGGGGCGAAGCCCAACCCATCGGCGGCGTCAACTGGAAGATCGAGGGCTTCTATAAGGTCTGCAAAGCCCGGGGCCTGGATGGCTCCCAGGGGGTGATCATTCCCAAATCCAATGTCCCGGAGTTGATGCTCAAAAAGGAAGTGGTGGACGCGGTCAAGGCCGGCAAGTTTCACGTCTGGGCCGTGAGCCACGCCGACGAAGCCCTGGAGCTTCTCACCGGGATCCCGGCGGGCCAGCGCCTCCCCGACGGCAGCTTCGAACCCGAGAGCGTCAACTACAAGGTGGACCAGAAACTGCAGCAGATGATGGAACTGGCCAAGGAACTCATGGCCGGCGGCGAAGAAGGCCCGAGCAAAAGCCCCGCGCCGGCGGCGCCGGCCTGCGGCAAATAGAGGAACTGATTTATTCCCTGGTTCCCAAGTTGTACTTGGGAACCTTGCCCAGGCCAAGCCTGGCCAGGAAAGAACTGGTGCGTAAAACATGCTCTGGAGGACTTTCATGGGGAGGAGCATATTGATGAAGAGACTCAACCTTTTGCTGCTAATCCTGATTTTAGCCGCCGCCCTGGCGGCCCCCGCGCTGGCCACCGGCGCCGGCGCCGGGTTATCCGCGGATGAATCCGTCCGAATCCTCAAAGACGGCAATGCCCGCTACCTGGAGGGCAAGTCCCAGCATCTCCATCAGGACCGGGCGCGCCGGGCCCTCACCGCCGGGCAGGGCCAGCATCCCCTGGCCACGGTCCTCACCTGTTCCGATTCCCGAGTCCCGGTGGAGATCATCTTCGATCAGGGCATCGGCGATCTCTTCGTGGTCCGGGTGGCGGGCAACGTCGCGTCCGTAGATGAGATCGGCTCCATGGAATATGCGGTGGACCATCTGGCCACGCCCCTGGTGGTGGTCCTGGGGCATACCCAGTGCGGCGCGGTCACCGCGGTGCTGGATGGCGACAAGCTGCCCCCCAATATCGCCGCGCTGGTGGAGCCCATTAAACCCGCGGTGGACAAAGCCCGGCAGGACCACCCCGACGCCGCCAAGGACGTGCTTCTCAATGCCGCGGTCAAAGACAACGTCTGGCAGGCCATCGAGGACACGTTGAAGCAGAGCCCCATTATCCGGGAGAAGGTCAAGGAGGGCAAGACCCGGGTGCTGGGGGCCGTCTATGAGATCGACACCGGCCAGGTCCAATGGCTGGGGCCGCATCCCCAGCAGAATCAACTGGCGGGAGTCAAAAAGGCCGCGGCCAAACCCGGCAAAAAAGGCAAGAAGCCTAAGAAGTCTGAACAGTAAGAAAAGCCGGCGCCTGGCTTTGCGGCGGATCCCAGGGCGCCGGCCTCTACCGAGAAGTCAGCTTCGTCTTGAGGCGCCGCGACGGGAAAGCTGCCGCCCACTCGCCGGGCTGCCCCTGTCAGTTCGGAGGTTCTGCCTCATCTTCCCAGACCGCGACTCGCCGGCCTTCCTGAAACTGCTTTAACAGCCGCCGGGCCAGCAGTATCTCCCGCGTCAGCGCCTGGCGCCGGCTACCCCCTACCATCGGCGCCAGTCGCACTACGCCAGTCGGCTGGCTACTTTTTGATATCACCTTTGGGGGACTCCAGTTCAATCTCCGGCCGCTCGCAGGCCGAGGCGGCGCTGTCGCACCAGGCCGGCAGCGGCTCGCCGGTTCCCGTCACCCCCCGCTCGAATTGATCCACCACCTGCCAGCCCTTCTTCTGCCAGGCGGACAGTGGCGGCGGCTCTACGCCGCCGAATTTGAAGGAGACCGGCCCCCGGGTATCCAGCATCTTTACTTCCACCTGGGTGCCATCCTTTTTGACTTTGTAGCCCCATTCGAAGTTGTTGGTGGTGTTGGGGGTGGTCTTCTTGCCGATATAGGTCACGGTGTCACCGTCATGTTTAACCCGGGAAAACGTCATACAACAATCACCGACGCCCGAGCCGCCGAGACCGCTTACCCCGCCGCAACCGCAGTTAGCCGACTTTAACTCCAGGCCGTCCACTTTGTAGCCGCCCTTCACCTTCTCAATCAAACTCGCCATATCAATCTCCTCTATCTGGTGAGTCCTCAGCCAGGGATGAATTATTTATCGCTTTAAATAAGCATTCTCCTGACGAAATCAATGACCCGGTCTCAATTAATTTCCGCCAGATTTCCGTCTATCGAGTAGGCCAGCCTAGTTTTATTAATAATTACTCTAACTAAGCCAACAGAGAAGCCGTGGGCCATCCTATCCTCAAAATTTACTCCAAACGTTCAGATGGCTATAAAAGAACTTGAGGCTAGCTTAACTTTCCGGAACGCCGTGCTATATTTATGAAAACTACCCCTCAGGAGACTTTGCCATGAAGATCGTCGCCGTGCTGGGCAGCCCCAGGGCCCAGAGCAACAGCAGCACCTTGGCCCGGACCTTGCTTACCGGCGCCGCCGAACAGGGGGCCGAGACCAAAGAGTTTCTCTTGAACCGGATGGATTTTCAGGGTTGCCAGGGCTGCGGGGGTTGCAAGACCAAAAGTGAGACCTGCATGAAGGAAGATGAGCTGAGCGCGGCCCTCGAAGAAGTCAAAGCCGCGGATGTCCTGGTGCTGGCCTCACCCGTGTACTTCGGGGATATCAGCGGCCAGATGAAGTGCTTCTTTGACCGGACGTATTCCTACCTCAATCCGGATTTCTCCAGCCGGGTGCCGCAGGGTAAGCAGGCCGTGGTGATCCTGGTCCAAGCCAATCCCGACGACCAGCAGTTCAACGATATCTTTCCCCGCTATGAACGCTGGCTGAAATTATACGGCTACGACCCGGTCCACCTGCTCCGGGTCACCGGCGTCCGGGAACCCGGCGTGGTCAAGCAACACGCGGCGCTCATGGAGCGGGTCGCCACCCTGGCCCGGCAATTGGCTAACCGTCCCGTTGAAGCGGCGGATAAGACCCCGATCTCTCAGGCCCAGGCTGACCCCATGGATTACGGCAGGTTCGCCTGGGAATAGTCCTGGATAAACCGGTCCACCAACTCGCCTACGACCCGGTTGATTTCCCCCGCCTGGCCTCGGTCCGCATAGCCGGCTCGGCTTGCGGACCAGGTCACCGCGGTGGTCGAGATCAAGGGGTCCCGCACCAGTCTGACCTTTTGGATTAATTCCTCACTGATGGCAAAGATCAGCAGGCGTCCCTCCAACGCCTCGAAGGCATTGATATTGATATAAAGCCACGGTTTGCCGGTAAAGACGTCTTTCTCCGTTAACAGCTTAATGCCGGCCCGCTCCAGCCGGGCTTCCACCTCCTGCTTGACTTGATCCCGCTTCAGCCCAAGTTTTTCGAGGTCCGGATTGATCTTCTCCACCGCCACGGCCACTCCCTTCAGGTGCCGCAGGCTTTCGTCCTCTCTCAGGGTGGCCGCCTGACCCGGAATCGCCAGGTAAACGCAGAGGCAGAGCGCCCAGGCGGCTAACCCGGTGCGGCTCAGCCATGATTTTTCTATCCTAAGCCTCTGAACCATCACGAGTCCTTAAGCTCGATGCGGGTCTGAAAACGAGTTCCGGGCTGCAGCTCATCATCCCCGAGCCTTATGACCTTCCCCAATTTATTGGCAACTGTTGATTTCACGAGGATTCTCTTTAACAAACTTTTTCCCTTTTTTAAGCAAACTTTAACATATTCGGGAACCATATTCTCAACGAATTTTCCCCTGGCAACTCAGTGTTTCCTGATTGGTTCGGGGTGCAGGTAAGGGAACCTTCCGCTATGACAAACCCTATATTTAAATACATCCCTCCGGCGCGTTCAGATAGCGGATTTTCCACCTGGACTGTCCGTACCAGTACCGGGCTATCTCTCTTTTAAGG
>JBAZKX010000130.1:0-6376 GCA_041650575.1 Desulfobaccales bacterium | reverse complement strand
GAGGGGGCCAGGGGCGGACAGCCCCTGCCCCCTCTCCCAAACCCACTCCCCCAACCCCATAAGGGGTAATATTTGGAGAAGTAACTATGGAAGCTAAGACAATCAATGCCGACGCCGCGTTTGTCCACGGCGGCGGCAAGAAGGTCATCAATATTCAGCCCATCACCCGCATCGAGGGGCACGCCCGCATCGCCATTCAGTTGGATGAGGCGGGGAACGTGGCGGACAGCCGCCTCAACGTCATGGCCCTGCGGGGGTTCGAGAAGTTTATCGAGGGGCGGCCCGCCGAAGAGGTGCCCCGGATCGTCAGCCGCATCTGCGGCATCTGCCCCTGGATGCACCACACCGCCTCCAACAAGGCGGTGGACGGCTGCTTCGGGGCCCAGGTGCCGCCTACCGCGCACAAGCTCCGGGAATTGATGCAGGTCATGGCCCAGATCAACGACAAGATCCTGCACTTCTTCTTCCTGGCCGCCCCGGACTTCGTGTTGGGGCCCGGGGCCGATTATTCGGTGCGCAACGTCCTGGGGATCGTGCAGGCCAACCCGGAGTTGGCCCGCCAGGTGGTGAAGATGCGCCAGGCCGGCCAGATGATGATCGAAAAGTTCGCGGGCAAGGTCATCCACCCCGTGGTGGTGGTGCCCGGGGGCTTCGCCAAGTCCATGACCGAAACCGAGCGCCTGGAACTCCTGGAGAAGAGCCGGGAGCAACTGGAGTTCGCCCGGTTCTGCATCGACTTCGCCAAAAAGAATATTTTCTACAACCTGGACGCGGACACCGTGGGCCTGGGACAGATTACCACCGGTTTTTTGGGCACGGTGAACCCCGAGGACGGCTCGCTCACCCTGTTCGACGGGGTCCTAAGGCTTATGAAGGCCGACGGTTCCTATCAGGACTTCAGCTACGAGGACTACGCCGACCACCTGGGGGAACACGTGGAGCCCTGGTCCTACTCCAAGTTTCCCTATGCCCGGGGCTGGGGCGAGGGTTTTTCCATGGACCTGGCCGCGCCCAAGGGGATTTACCGGGTCAACACCCTGGCCCGGCTCAACGTCTGCGAGCAGATCAACACGCCCCTGGCCCAGGCCGAACTGGAGGAATTCCGGGAAAGGTTCGGGCGGCCAGCCCAGTCCACCATGCTCTATCACTGGGCCCGCCTCGTCGAACTGGTCTATGCCTGCGAGCGGGTGCTGGAACTCTTGGAAGATCCGGAGATCACGGATACCCACGTGCGGGGCGAGGTGACGCCGGGCGCCGGCCGGGGCGTGGGCTGCGTGGAGGCCCCCCGGGGCACCCTGATCCACGACTATACCACCGACGAGAACGGGTGCATCAGTAAAGCCAACATCATCGTGGGCACCACCCACAACGTGGCTCCCATGAACATGAGCATCCGCCAGGTGGCGCAAAACGTCATCCAGAAGGGCGTGGTCACCGAGGAGGGCCTGAATAAGGTGGAAATGGCGGTGCGGGCCTACGACCCGTGACTGAGCTGCGCCACCCACCGCCTGGACGGCGGCCGCACCGTAGAGATCGAAATCTTCGACGCCAAGGGGGTTTTGCTCACCCGGGCTTAAAGGTAATCATGTTCACTTAAACCGGCCTGTAGGGGCGGGGTCTCCCCGCCCCTTTCTATCGCCCCATCATCGCGTATCCCGCCTGTTTCCAGCCTTCCACGCCGCCCTTGAGGGCCTTGGCGTTGCGGTATCCCCTCTGGAGCATCAAGGCGGCCTGACCGGCCGCGCTGGCCTCTTGGGGTCAGGCGCAATAGAACACGATTTCCCGGTCTGGAGGGAGGTTGGGGAGCAGGGACCGGAACTCCGCCAGGGAAATGGCCCCTTCCAGCCGGAGTTGCCTGAATTTGGCGTCATCGTCATAGGCGCAGACCAGGAGGGTTTCTCCGCTTTTCACTTTAGGGAAGATCTCCGCCGGGGTGATGCGCAGAGGTTCGGTCATAAGGCTTCTCCTTGGGGGGCGCTTTCTCGCGGAAGATAGGCAGGACCGGAAGTTCCGGCCCTGAAGGGGCAGCCCCCGGGGGGTTTGGTAAAAAGATAAGGCGGCATGGCCGGAAATCCAGTCACGCGCAAGAAGGATAGCGGAGAAGCGGAGGATGAAGTAGCGCGCCGGTGAACCGGCTTTACTTCACGAGGCCGGAGGGAGCCGGTCTCCCGCCCTGGTCCTTAGACAAAAAACAGGTGTTTGCAGGAGTCGTGGTCGGCGCACTCATAGCAGTGGCTCTGGCGCCGCTCCTGGGCGCAGCGGCGGATTGCGCAACCCGCCAGGCCGCCCGACTCCTTGCAGCCGGGGCAGACGGGCCGGCCCTGAAACCACGTGAGCCCGCGACGGAACTCGAACCAGGGGAAGTCGGCCCCTTCCTGGAGGCCTTGGCCCCTCCAAAACTCCGGCAACTCATCCATGTAATCACTGACCTTAGCCACGGCTTCCTGAAAATCGGGGCTGTCTAACCGGCAACGCTCACAGAAGCCGCAATAACTCTCTTTCTTCACGGTTTTTCCTGGTCGATCCGGCCCACAATGGCGGCCATCGTTTCATGAATCTCCGTCGTATCGGCAGCGCCTCCTGGTCCTTATCACCCTGCCCTTCCTGGGCCGGGGAATTATGAATTGCCAGCCGTGGCCGGGGCCAATTCCGAGGTGCAGTGCGGGCACCGGCTAGCCTTGAGGGGAATCACCGACAGGCAATGGGGACACTCCCGGGTATCGGGCGCGGGCGCAGCTTCCGGTGGCCGCTGCAGCCGGTTGAGGCCCCGGATGACCAGGAACACGGCATAAGCCACGATGACGAAACTGACCACGGTATTAATGAACACGCCGAGGTTGAGAGTGACCGCACCCGCGGCCTGCGCTGCGGCCAGGGAGGCATAGGGCCCCGCGGTTTTGCCGGCCTTCAGGATAATGAACAGGTTGGTGAAATCCACGTTTCCCAGCAACAGGCCGATGGGCGGCATGAGCATATCAGCTACCAGGGACTTGACCACGGCCCCGAAAGCCGCACCGATAATGATGCCCACGGCCATATCCACGACATTGCCCCGCATGGCAAATTCTTTGAAATCTTTTAGCATTTTTAAACCCTCCGAATGTTTAAAGATAATATCAACAAAAAAATGTTCAAGAGGCCCTTGCATCTCCCCTAAGAGTAATTATTCCTACAAAGGAATGATTTAGTTATACATGCCGCCGCCAGGTCGGTGGTAAAGCAGGCAAGGAGTCCGGAATGATGCCGGGATGCCTCGAAACCATAGGGAGACCGAAATGTCCAAACCTGAAGAAATGTGGCAGTGTCAAATGACGAACTGCGGTTATATCTACGATCCGGCCCATGGGGACAAGAAAGGCAAGATCCCCAAAGGCACCCGGTTCGAGGACCTGCCGGAGGACTGGAAATGTCCGTGTTGCGGGGCCAGTAAGGCCATGTTCAAACCGCTGGCCGGCCCGGGCTCGGTGGCGGCCCAGCCGGTGAAGTGTGAAAAATGAGTGGTTATTTCCCCTGAGCGCGTCAGGGCTGCGCCGGGGCCGGACAGCGCCACGGACCATATATCGGATTAATCAAATTAATCGGCCCGCGGGCTGGTTAAAGGAGACCAAACGCCATGCCCGAAAGCGATGCGAAAGCCTCTTGGAAGTGCACCAAGTGCGGCTTCACCTTAACGGAACCGAAGCCTCCCAAGGTTTGCCCCCAGTGCCGGGAGGCCTGCGAATTCAAAGATGTGAGCTGCTATCTGCCGGAGTGCGGCGGCAGCGGCAATATCGACCCGCGCCTCTAGGGGGCCGGAGGCCCACAGGCTGGATGCCTGTGCTACTATTTCTCTTCAAGGTAGTGTCTCTGGACAGTCATTGCTAAACCTGCGGTTACCCCCGCAACCATAGCCATAACCTTGGGGGCTGGGCGCGCCCCGCCCCCACCTTAACTTTTCGGCCGGAACCGGGGCCCAAGGCCGATGGCCCGCCTTCCGGGCGCCAGGGGCCGCGTTTTGCACTATTTTTCTTTTCCTGCTCATCGAGGTTGTAACCGGAGGGGAGGATCATTATAATAGCCGCAAGATCTTGATAAGGACATATATGAGGCTGCGAGCACTTATCGTGGGGTTGCTGTGCCTCGGTGGGGCCGTCAGCGCCCTGGCCGCCGCTCCGCCCCTGACCCTGGGGGAGGCCATGCTCCTGGCCCTGAAGCACAACCCGGCGCTGGCCGCCGCGGGTCTGACCGTAGAGACCGCGGAGGCTGATGTGGCCAAGGCCCGGGCCCGGTTTCTGCCCACGGTGAACTTCCAGGAGACCTTCAACTATTCCAATAATCCCACCCAGGTCTTCATGAATAAATTGAATCAACGGGTCTTCACCGGCCAGGACTTCCTCCTCGATAACCTGAACAATCCCAATGCCTTCGGCAATTTCCGCTCCGGCCTGGTGATGCGCCAGCCCCTGTTTCAGGCGGGCGAGGCCTATCTGGGCTTTCAGCAGGCCCGGTTGGGCCGGGAAATGGCCGCGGCTTACGTCCTCAGTGCCCGGCAGCAGTTGTTGTTCCAGGTGACCCAGGCCTATTTCGGGCTGCAACTGGCCCAGGCGAAGCTGGCGGTGGTGCAGCAGGCCCTCAAAACCGCGGCGGAGCACCTGAAAATCGCCCAAACCCGGTTTAAGGCCGGCACGGTTGTCAACGCCGACGTCTTATCCGCCCAGGTGCACCTGGCCAAACTCACCCAGGAAGAGCTGACCGCGGCCAGCCAGGTGAAGATCGCGGCCAGCGGCCTGTCCACGGTGGTGGGCCAACATGAGGCAGGGGCCCGGCCCCTGGCCCCGGCCCCCCGGGAACCGGCCCCATTGCCGCCCAAGCTGGACGACCTGCAGCGCACCGCTCAGGAAAAGCGCCCCGATCTCAAGCAGTTGGAGCTCACGGCCCGGGTGGCCCAGCAGGAATCCAGCAAGGCCCGCTTCAACTATCTGCCCCGGTTGCACGTGGTGGCGGAATACGACGTGGATCAGCGGCGGCTGTTCGGCACCAGCGCTGACAGCTACACGGTGATGGCGCTGCTCAATTTTAACCTGTTCAACGGCCTGGCGGACCTGGCCAGGGTCAAGGAGACCAAGGCCAAAGAGAACCAGGCCCGGGACCTGAAACGGGACCTGGAAGACCGGGTGCGCCACCAGGTGACCGAGACCATCCTCACCCTGAAGACGGCCCATGAACGCCTGCGGGTGGCTGAGACCGCGGTGGCCCAGGCCCGGGAAAGCCTCAGGCTGATCCGCCTGCGGTACGAGACGGGCCTGACGATTTTGGTGGACCTGCTCACCGCCGAAGACGCGGCCAAAAACGCCGAACTGAGCCAGGTGGCGGCCCTGTTCGACACCTACCTGGCCCAGGCGGGCCTGGACCTGGCCCTGGGGACCATCTCGGGGCCGGTGGCGGAGAGCGGGAAGGCCGAGAAGAAGTGACAGACCGATCCTTGTAGGGGCGCACCTGCGTATGCGCCCAAAAACAGGGCGGACACATAGGTCCGCCCCTACCGAGGACCATGTCGGGCGAATAAAAACCATGGCAGACAAAAAGAAAATCATCGGTCTGAGCGTCCTGGTTGTGGGGGCCGTCGTGCTCATGGCCTGGCTGGCGGGGCTGCTGCATTTCGGCAAGATCGCGCCCGGGCTGGTGCCCCTTGCCGGCGCGCCACCAAAGGGCCGGGTCCTGGTCGTGACGGAAACCGAGATTCCCCGGGACCTGGAGGTCCTGGGCGCGGTGATCAGTAAAAGCCTGGCCCAGGTGTCCTCCCAGGTCCCCGGCCGGGTGGCCAAGATTTGGGCGGAGGCCGGCAGCCGGGTCAAGCCAGGGGACCCTTTGGTGACGCTCTCCGCGGCGGAATTCCAGGCCCGGCTGAACCAGGCCCAGGCGCAATTGACGCAGGCCGCGGCGGATTATAAACGTTACCAGTTCCTGTTCAAGGAAGGCGCGGCCAGCCCCCAGGAGTTCGGTGCCATAGAGGCCCGCTATAAGACGGCCCAGGCGATGGTCTCCGAAGCCGCCACCATGAAGGGCTACACCGTGGTCAAGGCCCCGGAGGCCGGAGTGGTGGCCGAACGCAAGGTGGCGGTGGGGGACCTGGCCCAGCCCGGACAAATCTTGGTCGCGCTCTATAACCCGGACCTGCTGCAGATCGAGGGCGAGGTCAACGATAGCTATCGGGAACAGGTGAAGGTGGGCGAGACGGCCCGGGTCAGCGTGCCCGCGGTGAAGTTCGAGGCGAGTCTTCCCCTGGCCGAAATCTTTCCCATCAGCGCCGCGGGCAGCCGCACCTTCAAGGTCCGCACCGCGAAGCTCCAAAACGCGCTCCTGGTCCCGGGGATGTTTGCCCGCCTGACGCTCCCCA
>JBAZKX010000129.1:0-6394 GCA_041650575.1 Desulfobaccales bacterium | reverse complement strand
TTCCACCGCCTGGTGAACACTCCCCTCAGGGAGGCAATGGCCCAGGGGGACCGGTCCCGGGTGGTTAAGCTGCTCCACGAGGTCCTGGGCTCGGTCCTGGGCACCCCGGTCCTGGGAGAACTGGTGGCCGAGGCCTTTAAGGAGCCGGAAGGCTGAACGGCTAGGACGGGGTCATGTCTGTTTCTGATTCGCAAGCTCAGCTTGGGAACCCAACTTTTTAGCAAAGCTCCAGCTTTGCCGGGTTATAGCGAATGCCAAAAGTTTTTTCCATTAGGGCACATGCTCAAAAAACCAAAATCCCCCCTACCCCCCCTTTGTCAAAGGGGGGAACTACAAGGAATTGCTCTAAAAGTCCCCCTTTGAAAAGGGGGGATTTAGGGGGATTTAAAAATCATCAAGTGGAATGAATTTATGGCAAACGCTATATGAATAACCAATTGAATCTAAACGAAATAATTAATGTGCCCAGGCAGAGCTTGGGAACGAGTGAGTCTAGGCCTCTCCTCAGTTAACGCATGAACAACGTTTTCCTCTATCTCGCCCTGGCCGCCTACTTCGGCGCCACCGGCCTCTGGCTGGCATATTTCCTGGCCCAGCGGGAGAGGTATTACCGCTACGGCGCCTGGGTCATGACCGGTGGTCTGGCGGCCCAAACCGTGGCGCTGCTCCAACGCGCCTGGATTGACGGCTATCTGCCCGCGGCCACCTTCGGAGAGGCTCTGCTCCTGCTGGCCTGGGCTTTGGTGGCGGCCTTCCTGGTCCTCAACTGGCGCTATCCCATCAAGGTGCTGGGGGCCCTGGTGGCGCCCCTGGCGGCCCTGATGGTCTCCGGGACCCTGATCCTGCCCCAGCGGCACGGGACCCTCTCTCCGGCCCTCCAGGGGTTCTGGCTCGCCATCCACATCTGTCTGACCCTGCTGGGCGTCGCCGCCCTGGCCCTGGCCGGCCTCGGAGGCATCTTGTACCTGATCCAGGAGCGCCAGATCAAAGGGAAGCAGTTCGGCTTTTTCTACCGCCGCCTGCCGTCCCTGTCCCAACTGGATACGCTCAGTTACTGGTGCCTGACCGTCGGTTTTCCCCTGCTCACCGGGGGCATGATCTTCGGCTCCCTCTATGCCCAGCATACCATGGGCCGCTTCTTTAGCTGGGACCCCAAGGAGATTCTCACCCTCATCGCCTGGCTCATCTACGCCGTGCTCCTGCACGAACGCCTGACCATGGGTTGGCGGGGCCGGCGGGCGGCGCTCCTGGCCATTTGCGGCTTGCTGGTCCTGGTCCTGACCTTCGCCGGCGCCAACCTGTGGTTCTCAGGCTACCACAGCTTCTCCCGATTTATTCTCCAGCCATGAACCTCCTGCTCTTCGGCGTCAACCACCAGACGGCCTCGGTGGCCTTAAGGGAAAAATTGGCCCGCCTCATCCCGGACCTGGGCGCGGCCTACGAACAGTTGGGGACCTGGCCAGAGATTACCGAGTGCCTGCTTTACGCCACCTGTAACCGGGTGGAGTTGATCTGCGTCACCGACGATGCCGATTGCGCCGCGGCCCGGGTGCGGGAGTTCTTCGGCCGCCACCCCGAGATTACCCCGGCGGACCTGGATGAGGCCTTTTATCTCCGCCGGGACCGGGACGCGGTGCAACACCTCTTCCGGGTGTCCTCCAGCCTGGATTCCATGGTGGTGGGGGAGCCTCAGATCCTGGGACAGGTGAAGCAGGCCTACCGGGAAGCCGCGGAGCATCGGGCCACCGGTCCCATTCTCAACCGCCTGGTCCACCGGGCCTTCTCCGTGGCCAAGCGGGTGCGCTCCGAAACCGGTATCGGCGACCATGCCGTCAGCGTCAGCTATGCCGCGGTCTCCATGGCCAAGAAGATCTTCGGAGAGTTGACCGGCAAAAACGTTCTCCTTCTCGGCGCGGGAGAGATGGCGGAACTGGCCCTGGAGCACCTCAAGGGCCAGGGCGCCGCCAAAATCACCGTGGCCAACCGCACCCTGGAGCGGGGTGTCAAGCTGGCCCAGCGGTTCCGGGGCGACGCCGTCTCCCTGGAAGAGGTCCCGGATCAGCTCCTGGTCGCCGACATCCTCATCAGCTCCACGGGCGCCGGGGACGTCCTCATCACCCGGGACCAGGTAAAAGCCGTCATGCGCCGCCGCAAACAGAGGCCCCTGTTCCTCATCGACATCGCCGTGCCCCGGGACCTGGACCCCGGCATCAACGACCTGGACAACGTTTACCTGTTCAACATCGACGACTTGAAAGAGGTAGTGGAGCAGGGCTGGGAGCGCCGCCGCGTTGAGGCCGGCAAGGCCGAACGCCTGGTGGCCGCCGAAACCCTGAAATTTCTCCGCTGGCTGGAAACCCTCGAGGTTTATCCCACCATCATCGCCATGAAGGACAAGGCCGAATCCATCTGTCAGGCCGAGTTGAAAAAAACCCTGAATCAGCTGGGTCCCCTCACTCCGGAACAGCGTCAGGCCCTGGAGGTCCTCACCACTTCCATCACCCAAAAGCTCCTCCACGACCCCATCATCTTCCTGAAACGCAACCGCCGCCCCAAGTACCCCCAGCAGGAGCTGGACCTAGTGCGGCGGCTCTTCAACCTGGATCCGGACCGCAACGGCGACCCCCCCGACCCGGAATAGCCGAAAGCCCTCTCTTGACCCATACTTGCCCTCCTGATATCCTTTAACAGAGGGAAAAGGCGTTTTCGGAAATCAGACCGGTCGTCCGGCCCTTGGGGCCGGCAACCGCTTGCCGGATCGTTCCCTATCCGAGGTCAGCCATGTCCAAAGTCATCGATATTGAAGGCCGGATCAAGCTCGAACAGCAGAAAAAAACCAAGGTGGATCGGGCTAAGAAGATGGAGGCGGTGCGCAAGGTGGTGCAGTGCACCCGCTGCCTGGCCCGGTGCGCCAAGTGCGGGGTCCAGTTCGAGACCCACGAAATGTACCAGCGGCCCAAGGGTCCTTACCGCTTCTGCCCTTTCTGCCAGGAGGAGTACGAGGACTTTCTCCAGATTAAAGCCGGTGAGGGGAGCCCCTATTATTGGCACAATAAGGAGTGGGTGGCCCTGTGGCAGGCCTGGATCGATTACCAGCAGGCCATGAAGGCTTACGGCGAGTCCCAGGAGTTCATCGACTTGGTGCGGGAGGTGGAGTGGGACCGGTGAGCTAAGCCCCCCGGCCCCGCATCGGCTGGGATTGATCAGCCTTCTGCGACTACGTAGTTATTTCAGCCAGGCTCAGGCTGGGCCCGGGATTGCAGCCCTGCCACATAATAACCTTTTTGACGGCGAGGCGGGCTCCGGAAGCCCGCTTTTAAATTTTCAGGCTCTTACTGAACCATACTTATGGCCGTTTATCCGAAATCCTATGATTTAATCGTCATCGGCGCCGGCCATGCCGGCTGCGAAGGCGCGCTGGCCGCGGCCCGCATGGGGCTTACGGTCCTGCTCTTCAACCTCAACCTGGACACCATGGCGCAGATGGCCTGCAACCCCGCGGTGGGTGGCCTGGCCAAGGGCCACCTGGTCAAGGAAATCGACGCCCTGGGCGGCGTCATGGGCTACCTGGCGGACCTGGCTGGCATCCAGTTCCGCACCCTCAACCTCTCCAGGGGACCCGCGGTCCGGGGCACCCGCATCCAGTGCGACAAACAGGTCTACCGCCTGGCCATGAAATCCCTGCTGGAAAGAGAAGCCCGCATTGATCTGCGTGAGGCCATGGTGGAGCGGCTGCTCCTCGAAGACGGCCGGGTGGCGGGGGTGGTGGAGACCCTGGGGCTCACCTATCGGGCCCGGGCGGTGCTCATCACCACCGGCACCTTTTTAAACGGCCTCATCCATATCGGCGAAGCCCGCATTCCCGCGGGCCGGGCCGGAGAGTTCGCCGCCATCGGTCTGGCCGCCTGCCTGAAAGACCTGGGCTTTCGCATGGGACGCATGAAGACCGGCACCCCGCCTCGCCTGGCGGCCGCGTCCATTGATTTCGCCGGCAAGACGGTGCTCACCGGCGATCCCCAGCCCCGCCCCTTCTCCTGGCGCACGCAGGCCCTGCCCCTTGACCAGGTAGCCTGCTTCGTCACCCACACCACCGCCGCCACCCACAAGCTCATCCGGGACCACATCCACCTCTCCCCCCTGTACAGCGGCGTCATCAAGGGGGTGAGCGCCCGGTACTGCCCCTCTCTGGAAGACAAGGTGATGCGCTTTCCCGAAAAAACTAGCCACCAGGTCACCCTGGAGCCGGAGGGACGGGACACCTCTGAGATTTATGCCAAAGGCCTGGGGAACTGTCTGCCGGTGGAGGTCCAACTGGCCCTGTTCCGCAGCGTTCCCGGGTTGGAAGAGACTGAGGTGATGCGCCCGGCCTATGCCATCGAGTACGACTATGTGGACCCCCTGGAACTCAAGCCCACCCTGGAGACCAAGCGGGTCCCCGGGCTGTTTCTGGCCGGCCAGATCAACGGCACCTCGGGCTATGAAGAGGCCGCGGGCCAGGGCCTCTGGGCCGGGATCAACGCCGCCTGCCAGATTATGGGGCGCCCGCCCTTTCTCCCCGACCGCTCCCAGGCCTACATGGCGGTGCTGGTGGACGACCTGGTGACCAAAGGCACCCGGGAGCCCTACCGCCTTTTCACTTCCCGGGCGGAATACCGCTTGCTCCTGAGGGAAGACAACGCCGACGCCCGCCTCCTGGAATGGGGCCGCGAGTTGGGGCTGGTGAACCCGGAGGCAGTGGCGCGCTTCCGGGAAAAGCAGCGGCTGATGCAGGAGGAAGAGGCGCGCCTGAGGGGTCGCCGTGTCTTCCCCACGCCCCTGGTAAATCAGGCCCTGTCGGAGATGGGCACCGCGCCGTTGAAGGAGCCCACCCCCCTCCTGAGCCTGCTGAAACGGCCCGAACTGGATCTTCCCACTCTCTATCGCTTGAGCGGAGAAGATCCGCCGGTGCCGCCCGCGGTGGTGGAACAACTGGAAATCCGGCATAAGTATGAGGGTTATATCAAGCGCCAGGAAGAGGTGGCCCGGAATTTCGCCCAGGGGGAAGGGAAGCGTATCCCGGAGGATTTCGACTATGACGGGGTGCCGGGTCTGTCGATGGAAATCCGGGAAAAATTAAAGCAGGTGCGGCCCCGGTCCCTGGGGCAGGCGGCCCGCATCTCCGGGGTCACCCCCGCGGCCCTGGCGGTTTTGATGGTATATCTGAAGCGCCGGAGAGCCTTGAAGAGCCAGGGGGTTTAACCCTGCGCCTCGAATCTTAATTCCGGCAGGAACTGCGGAACTTAAAACAGAGCGAAAACCGGCAGCGGTATTAATAGCTGCCGGGGCCCATGGCCTTATAGGCGCTGCCGGCGAAATAATTGTCCTGGACGGTGGCGCCGCAGGTCGCGCAGTCCGCGGCCCAATTGATCATCGAGCTACCGCCCCGGTACCGGGAGCTGCCGTTGGTATCGGCGCAGGCTCCGGTCAGCAAAGCGATCAGCGTCAGCAACATCAATCCTGTTCTCATGTTCCTTCCCTTCCTGGTAAGTCCCAGGCTCATGAATATTTTCGCCCCTCACCCCCGGGCTTCCTTGCCGTCCGGCCCAAAACTATCAGGCCCTGGCCGCCCCAGGCGACGTCCTCAGGAGATGCCGATGCCTGCGGGCCGGAGCAGGGCCTGCTCAAAGTGCTCTCGGCCGGTGAAGCGCCGGGGAGTTCCCCGCGCCTGCAAGTTATGGACGGCCTTGATATTTCTCGTACTGATCGTAGAGAAAGCCGCCCAAGAGGCCAGCGCCGCCGCCAATCGCGGCGCCGGCCGCCGGCGAACCCGCGGCCCAGCCGATCAGCGCGCCGCTGCTGGCGCCGATGGCGCCGCCGCTCAGCGTCCGTTGGGTGGTATTGGACATGCCGGAGCAGCCGCCCACGACCATGACTGCGACCACCATCAGGATAACCGCCTTTTTCATATAATCCTCCCCCTGGGATCTGCTGCGCTCAAACACAGCTTACGCCTCTGGCCACACCCGTGGCATCTTGCCTGGTTGGAGGGTCCTGGACCCGTGGGGGTCCGGAGAAGACCCGCGCACGTTAAGGAGGGAAGGTGAAGGGGAAAAGCCCCGCTTCACCAGAGATATCTTAGGGAGTTGCCTTTACCGACCGTGAGATTTCTCATACTGGTCGTAGATGTATCCACCCGCCAGGCCGGCTCCCCCGCCGATGGCCGCGCCGCAGGCCGGACAGCCCGCCGCCCAACCGATCAACGCCCCGCTGCCGGCGCCGATGGCGCCACCGCTCAGCGTCCTTTGCGTAGTGGTGGACATGCCGGAACAGCCGCCCGCCAACAGCACCGCAACTATGATCAAGACCGCCGCACGTTTCATTTTTTGGTCGCTCCACTGGGAGTTTCCGGCGGGCA
>JBAZKX010000128.1:0-6423 GCA_041650575.1 Desulfobaccales bacterium | reverse complement strand
GCGGCCGAAGAAGTACTGCTGCATATCGGTAATGACATCCAGGAGCTGGCCCCGTTCGATATTGATCGAGTCGGGCACCGTTACTCCGGCGATCCTTCTTAACGTGTCGATGAAGGTATCAGTGGCCGTTAGCCCGATGGGCAGGTCCAGAATTTCGCAGGGCACCTTGCACTTGGTGTCCAGGGCCCGGGCAGCCAGCCCGGAGGCCAGAGGGCCTAAAGCCACCGTCCCCATACTGCTGCCGGCCTCGATCAACTCCTGAATCGTGACGCCTCCGGCGGGAAACATGTGATACTTGCCGGTTTGGGGACCATTCATCACTTTAGAGGTATCGGGGAACATGATGATGTCCACCCCCAGTTCCCCGGCCAGACGCTTGATCTCTTCCATGTCGCACGGTTCCACGTAGCCGGGAATAATATTGATCCGGTTTTCCCGGTGGCCGTTGGCCCGGGCGAAGTAGTCCACCATGCCCTTGACCATGTTGGCGAAACCGGTGACATGGGAGCCCACGTAGCTGGGGGTATTGGCATGGATGACGTATTTCCCCGGCGGGATCTTGCCCTCATCCTTCGCCTTGGCGATGATCTGGGGGATATCGTCCCCGATGGTCTCCGACAGGCAGGTGGTATGGACCGCGATGACGTCGGGCTCATAAACCGTGAAAATATTGTTAATGGCCTGGAGCAGATTGGCCTGCCCCCCGAACACGGAGGCGCCTTCGGTGAAGGCGGACGTCGCGGCCACCGCCGGCTCCTTGTAGTGCCGGGTCAGGGTGCTGCGGTGGTAGGCGTAGCACCCCTGGGAGCCGTGGCTGTGGGGCAGGCAGCTATGGATGCCAAGGGCCGCGTACATGGCCCCGATGGGCTGGCAGGTCTTGGCCGGGTTAATGGTCAAGGCCGAGCGTTCCGTGATTTCGTCCGGTGTATGTCTCAGTAACATGGTGTTATCCTCAATTCCTCATAAGAGGCGGCGAGCCTCTGCTCACTCCCACGCATATTTGGCAGCCAGTTCGGGATTCTCCTGCCAGGGCGCCTTCATATACTTCCACACCTTGCTGTTGACCATGCGGTCGATCTCCCGGTAGAAGTTGATGGCGCCTTTAAAACCGGCGTACGGCCCGCTATAGTCGTAGCTGTGGAGCTGCTTCATGGGTATGCCGCTCTTTTGGATGATGTACTTTTCCTTGATGCCGGCGCCGATGATATCCGGCCGGTAGAGTTCGATGAGCCGCTCGGTTTCGAATTGGCTGATATCGTCGATGACCAGGGCGCCGCCCTTCATCTCCGCCATCATGCCCTCGTACTCACTGAGCTTGATGCCGGCCTTCTCCAGCCGGGTGATGTCCTCCTCGCTCAACCTAGGTTGAAAGCGAGTCGGGTCCGGTTCCACGTGCAATTCCTCAATATTGCGGCTGTCCGCGTCCACCTTGAGGCCGGGCAAAACCCGCCGGCCTTCGTAGTCGTCCCGGTGGGCGAACTCATAGCCCGCGGCGATGGTATCCATGCCGATTTCCCGGAAGAGCTCCTGGTAATGATGGGCCCGGGAGCCGCCCACAAAGAGCATGGCTCGTTTGCCTTCGCACCTGGCCCTGGCTTCTTCCCGCGCCTCCTCCACTGCGGGCATCTCCCGGGCGATGACCGCCTCGACCTTCTCCGTCAATTCGGGGTCGTCAAAATAACTGGCGACCTTCCGCAGGGACTTGGCCGTGGCCTCGGCCCCGATGAAATTGACCTTGATCCAGGGGATGCCGAATTTCGTTTCCATCATCTCGGCCACGTAGTTGATGGAGCGGTGGCACATGATGAGATTCAGATCCGCGGTGTGGGAATTGGCAAAGTAGTCATAGCTGGAGTTGCCGCTGAAGGTGGAAATTAACGTGATGCCGCAGTCCTCCAACAGGCGCTCGAGCTCGAAGGCATCGCCGCCGATGTTATATTCCCCCAGCATGTTGATCTTGAACTTGCCTTCCTTCACGGTGTCGTCCAGACCCACCACATGCTTGAAGATGCCGTTGTTGGCGATATGGTGGCCCGCAGACTGACTCACGCCTTTGTAGCCTTCGCAACTGAAGCCGAAGACGTTGCAATCTCCAAATTTCTCCTTCATCTCCCGGGCCACGGCGTGCACGTCGTCACCGATGAGGCCCACGGGGCAGGTGGAGAAGATGCCGATGGCCTTGGGCTTGAAGAGGTCATAGGCCTCCTGCACCGCCTGCTTCAGTTTCTTCTCGCCGCCGAAGACGATCTGCTCTTCCTGCATGTCCGTGGAAAAGCAATAGGTCATGAAGTTATGGTCCTCCGGAGTGGGAGGACGGGTCTGGTTCCGGCGGGTGAGCCAGGAATAGAACCCGCAGCCGATGGGTCCGTGGGTGATATTGACGATGTCCCGGGTGGGGCCCAGCACCACGCCCTTGCAGCCGGCATAGGTGCAGCCCCGCTGGGAGATGATGCCGGGGATGGTCCTGACATTGGAGGAGATCTCCGGCACACAACTATCCGGGGTCACTTCATTGATAACGATCTGCTTGGCGCGCTTGCGGGCCACTTTGGTGGGATACTTGCTGAGCAGTTCCTTCTTGACTTCCTCGGCATTGATATCCAGGACCGCGGCGCTCAAGTCATTTTCTGGCAATGGAGCCATGTTCTATCTCCGTTGGTGGCACAGACTTTTAGCCTGTGCGGGCGCAGGCTAAAGCCTGCGGTTACCAAAATATCTTTCGGGGTTATGGCTCAGGCTTCGTCCAGAACCTGGCCGCCGGATTCACCGGTGCGCACCCGGACGGCATCCGTCACGGGCATGACGAAGATCTTGCCATCGCCGGATTTGCCGGTGCGGTTCACCGTGATGATGGTCTGCACCGTCTTTTTGACCAGGTTGTCCGGGACCACCACAAAGAAGATGCGCTTGGGGATGAGGCGCTGGCTCTGGCCCAATTGGACGATAGCCTCTTCATAGCCCTTTTCCGCGCCTTCGAGCAAAGTCAGGTCCACCAGACCCTTGCCCCTTCCCAAGGCGTCCCGGGCGGTGATGGAGGAGATACCCGCGTCCGCCAGGGCCTTCTTGGTCTTGTTCATCATATTGATGCGCACGATGGCCATGATCTCTTTCATACCGCTACCTCTTCCAACTCTCCGGTCCCGGTCTCCTTGATGCCGGAGCTGATGGTATAGACTTCCTCCACCTGGGAGACAAAGATCTTGCCGTCGCCGAAGGCGCCTTTGTCGCCGGTGCGGGCCGCCTTGAGGACCGTCTTGATGACGAACTCCTTGTCCGTATCCTTCACCACGGTGAGCAGCAGTTCCTTGGGGATCTCATCATAGGTGATCTCCCCGATCTTGATGCCCCGCTGCTTGCCCCGGCCCACCACGCTCATCTTGGTGACCGCGGGGAACCCCGCTTCCATTAAGGCGGCCAGGACCGCGTCCACTTTTTCCGGCCGCACGACCGATCTGATCATAATCATGGTTGTTCCTCCAGATTCGTTATCCCTGCTTATTTGCTTATCATCGAGCCTTTATTGATTGCGGCCCTGTCCTTTAGAGATGCTCTCAAGGCGGCCACCGTCCAACCTGCCACCCACAGACTTACCAGTATGGCGCTGATAAGATTCATGACGTTCTCCGTAGCGCGGGAAAGCGAAGCGCATCCCGCCATTTCTGTTACCCCGCCAGCCCGTAATCGATGAGCAGCTTTTCCAGCTCGTCGGTGCTCATGGGCTTAGGGATGACGTGCATTTCATTGACCTCGATCTTTCGGGCCAGGGTCCGGTATTCATCGGCCTGGGAGTGGGCGGGGTCGTATTCGATGACCGTCTTCCGGTGGATCTCGGCCCGCTGCACCATGTTGTCCCGGGGGATGAAGTGGATCATCTGAGTGCCCATCTTGGCAGCCAGGGCCTCGATCATCTCCTGTTCATTATCCACGTTGCGGCTGTTGCAGATGAGCCCGCCCAGGCGCACGCCGCCGGCTTCGGCGAACTTGACAATACCTTTGCAGATGTTGTTGGCCGCATACATGGCCATCATTTCGCCGGAGACCACGATGTAGATCTCCTTGGCCTTGCCTTCCCGGATGGGCATCGCGAAGCCGCCGCAGACCACGTCGCCCAGGACATCATAGAAGGCGTAATCCAGATGCTCGCTGTCGGCATAGGCCCCCAACTGCTCCAACAGATTGATGGAGGTAATGATGCCCCGGCCGGCGCAACCCACGCCCGGTTCCGGGCCGCCGGACTCTACACACACGGTGCCTGAGAACCCGGTGCGGCGGATATCTTCCAGGTCCACGTCTTCGCCTTCTTCCCGCAGGGTGTCCAGGACACTTTTCTGGGCCAGACCCCCTAAAAGCAGGCGAGTGGAATCCGCTTTAGGGTCGCAGCCGACCACCATAACTTTCCGTCCCATTTCGGCGAGTCCCGCCACAGTATTTTGAGTGGTGGTGGACTTGCCGATGCCACCTTTGCCGTAAATCGCGATCTTGCGCATAGCCAATCCCTCTATTCAGAATTTTGCCTATATACAAAGCAAGCCTTGTGCCACTTTTTCAGGCTAATCACATATATCATTTATATTATTGATTAAAATAGAATACAGCCCATCCACTTGCCGGGCTTTTAGGCAGACTTTTTTACGTAAATGCTATATTTAACTTATTTTATAATACAATTACGTATTATGATTATATTGATTATTACAATAACGTATATTTAGGCAATAAGGAGGGAGAAATAAAATTAGGGCACGGGGATGCCTGCCCGTAGCCCCGGTGACCGGGGCATGGAGCAGGAAGGCAGATGGACGACTGCGGTCGAGGGCTTCGAATTCAAAAACCCTCTTGAGGACTTAAAGTGGAGACAAAGCTCCGATTGTGGCGGAAATTTTGGGAGGCTTACCTTTCCCATCCAGGCGGCGGTTCCACCAGGCGATCCAGATTGCCATCCAGATCCGTAAGGATTATTTTTTTGCCCGAAGGCAATCGAAAAGCCCTCAAGGTTCGAGGCGGGGCCTCATAAAGGAGTGGCACATCGATTTCCAGCAGACTGGCCTCAACTTCGGTGACTTCATAGGCTTCTTTCCCTGCCACCGCCAGGGAAAAGGTATTGCCGGTAACCTTATAGGTCACCCCTTCAGATGCCAGCACCTCTGAAATTTCCTTGAGTTGTGCAGTGGGGATATAAAGTTTCATTGGCTTCTCCTGACGCTAGACTTTACCGAACCCTCAGCCATTGAGGTCGCTTTCCAGCTCTTATTTTTTTAAATAATTACTTTAATTTGAAAGTCAACATCACGGATTGGCCTATCAGCCCAGAGATGATAAACTTTAACCTGAGGAGTTTTTAGCGCTAGTCTTCCCGGTGAAAATCAAAGGAGTGTCACCCCCCTCTTGCCGCCTGCACATCACTCATCCCTGCCCCCTGCAAGCCCCGTGGATATCACCGAAATCACCGCTCGCACCTTGCTGACCCGGTCCAGGATTCCGGGAGTGGAGTACGTCATCAATCCTTATCTTGGGTGCGGTCACGGCTGCCGGTATTGCTATGCGGTCTTTATGCGCCGGTATGCCCGGCACCATGCCGGTGCCCCCTGGGGCAGCTTCGTCGAAGTCAAGGTCAATGCTCCCCAGGTCCTTAAAGCTGAACTAGCCCGCAAAAAGCACCGGGGCCGGGCCTTCCTGTCCAGCGTCTGCGATCCCTACCAGCCGGTTGAGCTGAAATACCGCCTGACCCGGCAGTGTCTCGAAATCCTGGCTGAATCCGGCTGGGGCATCAGCATCCTGACCCGCTCCCCCCTGGTCACCCGGGACCTGGACCTCCTCGCCGGGCTCCCCGAGGTCAGCGTCGGACTGTCCATCCCCACTGACGACGACCGCGTGCGCCGGGTGCTGGAGCCCCAGGCGCCGCCCATTGGCGCCCGGGCGGCCGCCTTAAAGAAACTGCGCCAGGCGGGCCTCAACCCCTGGGTGTTTATCGCCCCCCTGCTGCCGATGAATCCGGCCCGCCTGCATGAACTCATCGGCCCTTATGTGGGAGAGGTGCTGATGGACCCGCTGAACTACCGGGGCCAGGTGCGCGGGATTTTCCATCGGCACGGGTGGGATTACGCCCTGACCGACGCCTACGCCCGGGACACCCGGGCGGCCCTGACGGATTTATTTCAGGGCCGTGCCCGGGGGGTGTAAAGCCTGACAGCCGCCCCGGATCAGGATGGCCTTCTGCCCTGCTAAACTACCCATGAGACAGTCTGCGATGCTTTTCTGCGGCGAAAACCGGTGGGGCGGGCCTCCGTGCCCGCCGGTGGGGCGGCTTTTGCTGGCCAAGGACCGCACTTTTTGATAAAGATGGCCAGGAGGAACAATCCGTTTCATGAACCACGCCAGCCCGAGCCTGTCCTGGCGGCCGCTGCGCCGGCCTCTGACCTCATA
>JBAZKX010000127.1:0-6429 GCA_041650575.1 Desulfobaccales bacterium | reverse complement strand
CACGGCCAGCAGGTGGTAGTCCCACAGGAGGGCAGGATTTTCCAGCAGATCGGTGGTGTGGACCCGCACCGCCTCGGCCCCGGCCTGGTTCAGGGCATAGGCGGTCTCATAGTCGCAGTTGAGACCGTAGCCGTATAGAACTAAGGCCTTCGGCCTTAGTTCTGGGTTTTGGGTTCTGGGTTTTGGGTTCTGGGTGGGGCCCATGTTTATACCTTGGTGAGCTAGGTGAGCAGATTATCAACTTTCGAATTTTGCCATAGCACTGAACAATTGTTTGACTATCTTAGGATGTAAAATCTTTCCGACATGGAAGGGGATGATAATCCGCGTGCCTTCTTTTAAATAGATTCTATGGCTGCCCTCGCTACGCAGCAGCACAAAGCCCATCTTCAACAATATTGCCTCGGCTTCAGGAGCTGTGAGCCGGGGCAACTTAGGCAACTTGTACCTCGAGAGAGGTCGTTAAGATTTCTCTACTCAAGGAAGCCTGGATTTCCTCTTCGGACAGAGTGCTTAAATAGAGGTGGACCGCCTCTTTAATATTGGCCAACACCTCCTCGAAGGTATCCCCCTGAGTCTGGCAACCCTCCAACTCCGGGCAATAAGCATAATATCCGAAAGCATCTTTTTCAATTACGGCCGTTACCTTGGATTTCATCGTAATTTTCTCCAGGCTGAAAAGCCTGTGCCACCAATCCCTTATTTTTTCCCGCTCTTTTTCTTTTTGGGGGTCGCAGCTTTTTTCTCTTCCCGCCGCTGTTGCTGGGCCGCCAGTTCGATGACCTTTTCCTTCTTCACATTCACCCGTTTGGTCTCTTTGCGCCAGGCATAGACGATGGGGCTGGCCACAAAGATCGAGGAGTAGGTGCCCACCAGGACGCCTAAGATCATGGCCAGGGCGAAGTCCCGGAGGACCACGCCGCCGAAGAAGAACAGGGCCACCACCACCAAAAATACGGTGGAACTGGTGATGATGGTACGGGAGAGCACCTCGTTGACGCTCAAGTTGATGATCTCGCCCAGGCGGCCCCGTTTCCGGCCCAGATTTTCCCGGATGCGGTCGAAGACCACCACGGTGTCGGTGAGCGAGTAGCCCGCCAGGGTCAGGAGGGCGGTGACCACCAGGAGGGTGATTTCGACGTGGAATAGATAGAAGATGCCCAGGACGGCCAGGACGTCGTGGAAGGTGGCTATGGTGGCGCCGATGCCGAAAATGAATTCGAAGCGCCAGGCGATGTAGACGATGATGCCCAGCATGGAGATGATGATGGCGACAATAGCCTTGTTGCGCAGGTCCTGGCTGATGGAAGCGCCAATCTCCTGTTTGCCGACCACCTTGAACTGATTGTCGGGCATGGCCTTGTTGAGGATTTCGGCCAGGTGTTCGGACATCTGTCCCACGGTGGACTCGGACTTCTTGAGCTTGACCATGAGCTCTTTGCCGCCTTCGATCTGTTGGATCTCGGCGTGCCCCCAGCCTTCCTTATTGAGGATGCTCCGGACGTCACTGACGGTAAAGGGCTTGGCCGCGGTCATCTCTACCAGGGCGCCGCCGCTGAACTCCACTCCCAGGTTGCCTTGGCCCCGGGAGAGCTGCACGAAGGCGACGAGGCCCAGGATGCAGAGAGCCCCTGAGAGGATAAAGGCGTACCGCCGCCAGCCGATAAAGTCGATATTGGGCTGCTTGAAGAATTCGAAGAAGTTGAGCTTGGTGAGCCAGCGTTTGATGAGCATCCAGTCGTAGACCACCCGGGTGCCGAACAGAGCGGTGAACAGGTTGAGGATGACGCCCAGGCTCAAGGTGACCGCAAAGCCTTTGATGGGGCCGGTGCCGAAGAGGAAGAGGGCGCAGGCGGTGATCAGGGTGGTGACGTGGGAGTCGATGATGGTCCAGAAGGCCTTGTCATACCCCCCGTCAATACCGGCCTTCAGAGGCTTGCCGGCATGAAACTCTTCCCGCATGCGCTCGTAGATCAGCACGTTGGAGTCCACCGCCATGCCGATGGACAGGATGATGCCGGCGATACCCGGCAGGGTGAGAGTGGCGCCGAACAGGGACAGAGCCCCCAAAAGCAGGATGACGTTGAGGACCACGGCGTAGTCGGCCACCAGCCCTGAGAAGCGGTAATAGAAAATCATGAAGCCGATGACCAGGAGGGTGCCCAACAGGCCCGCGGTAAGCCCTTTCTTGATGGAGTCGGCGCCCAGGGTAGGACCGACGGTGATATTCTGGACGATCTTGACGGTGGCCGGCAGGGCTCCGGCCCGGAGCACGATGGCCAGGTCATGGGCTTCGGCCGGGGTATAGGAGCCGGTGATCTGGGCTTTGCCGCCGCCGATGCGTTCCTGGATCACCGGAGCCGAGCGCACCACGCCGTCGAGGATGATGGCCAGGCGGCGTTTGACGTTCTCACCGGTGATGCGGCCGAACTCCTGGGCTCCCCGGCTGTTGAAGTCCACGGAGACGTAAGGCTCATTATAGTCGCCGATGCTTACCCTGGCGTTTTTCACCGCGGCGCCGGTGAGCAGGACCTTTTTCTTGAGGAGTAAGGGCTTGCTTTCAAGGCGGCCGGTTTCCCGGTTGATGCTTTTTTCGATATAGACTTCGTCGTCGGCGGGGATCTTGTCCGCCAGGGCCTGATTGAGCTGTTCCCGGGTATAGCCCGGTTTCAGGCGGCCGCTGGTGAGGGCCTGTTCAATCAATTCGGGCAGGCTGACCGGAGTCTGGTCGTCCACCAGCTTGAACTCCAACTGGGCGGTCTGGCCGATGAGGTCCAGGGCCCGCTGGGGGTCCTGGACGCCGGGAAGCTGGACCACGATCTGGTCGGAACCCTGGCGCACCAGGACCGGCTCGGTCACCCCGAACTGGTCGATGCGGTTGCGCAAAACCTCCAGGCTCTGGGACAGGGTGCGTTCCTGGAGTTGACTGATTTCTTCAGGCTTGAGATTAAGACTAAAGACCAGGCCACCTTCCTGGCGCTGGGGTTCTTCATATTGCAGATGAGGAAATTCTTCTTTCAGGAATTTCTGGAAAGCCGCCTGTTCGTCCCGATTGGCCAGGGTGACCGCGAGCCCCTTTTGGGTTACGTCGCCCACTTTAGCGGCCAGACCCCGTTTGGACGCCATCTCCTTCATATCGGTTTCATCGCGGTTCAAGGCATTACTGATGGCGCTGTCCATGTCCACCTGGAGAATCAGGTGCATGCCGCCCTTCAGGTCCAAGCCCAACTTCAAACCGCGGCTGACGTGCTTTTCCCACCAGCCGGGCAACCCCCCGGTGAGGGAGGGCAGGACGAAGACAATGGCGATGATCGTGAGAATAAATAAGAAGAGAAACTTCAGGCGAACGGCTCGCAACATGCACCTATCTCCTTAGCACCCGGTCACAGATGGCGTCGGGTAAACAGTTTTCCTATAATCTTGAGATCTTATGACCAGGAGGGGGAAGGCAAACTCCTTACCCCCGTGAATTTTTCTAATCAGCAAAAGTTATCTTAGACCGGCCTGACTGTCAAGGTTAATGGCCGGTGCGGGAGTAGTAATAACTGATGAAATCCCGCCAGGCCAGCAGGTTCGCGATGTCGTTGGGGGCGTCGGCCTGCACCGCCGGCACTTCGTCCACCTGGATGGAGTTCATCTTATCCAGGGCCCATCGAGGCCATTGCACCGCGATACTTAATGCGGCCGGCGAAATTGATAGGACCAGCGTGCCGAAATAGAGGGGAATAGACGTTTTGTGGCTGGAGGAGTTAATGCTGCCCTTCCTTACCAGATATCGAATAACCTGCCCGGACCACAAGAATGCAGCTGGCAGCATAACAAGTCTACATCCGGTCGAAAATGAATTCCTCCTCGGGCAACTTCAAGCACGTCAGGAAATTGCCATAGACCGCGCCGGTGTCAATGCCGATCTTGTTGGGCATGATCAGCGGCTGCTTGAAGGGCGTATGCCCAAAAATGATCCGGCGGCCGAAATCCTCCGGGGAGGTGATGAATTCACCCCGGATCCACAACAGGTCGTCCTCCACCTGCTCGGTGAGCGGCAGGCCGGGTTTGAGGCCGCCGTGCACAAAGATAAAATCCGGAGTTTCATAGTAAAGTTGCAGGTCCTGATAAAACCGGGCGTGGTCCGGCGGCAGGACCAGACTTTCCCGGTCCGCCACCCAATCATCGTCCCAATAGTCTTCCACCGTGGCCATGCCGCCGTTAAAGAGAAACATTTCGGCGGGGCCGCCCTTCAGGAAGTCCAGCAACATGGCCTCATGATTGCCTTTGAGGCAGATGATCTGCCCCGGCGGCGCCAGGTTTTGCAGGCGGATAAGGTAATCCACCACGCCCCGGGACTGGGGGCCCCGGTCGATATAGTCCCCCACGAAGAGCAGCTGATCCCGCTCCAGATCGGGACTGATCTTGTCCATGAGTCGTTCCAGGGATTCCAGACTTCCGTGGATGTCGCCGATGGCGTAAAGGTTGCCGCTCATCTAAATCCTTCAGGATGCGTAGGGGCGGACCTGCATGTCCGCCCTGGGGCGCAGACCCGGCCCCCTGCAATGCCGTTGTGTTACAGCCAGCGAAACAGCTTCTCCCTGTGGTCCAACCGGGTGAGGCCCGCTGCCCGGGCCAGCCGCTGGGCCTCGACGTGCTCTTCAGCGGTGAGAAATTCCCGCAAGGCCGGATGTTCCGCGGCCCGGCCGCAGGGGCGGTACTGTCCCATGACGTTGACGTAGGTGTGAGGGGAAATTTCCCGGGCCAAAAATTCCATGATCTCTTTGGTGCCGGCCAGCCCCTGGGGCAGCACCAGGTGCCGCACCAACAGACCCCGCCGGGCCACGCCGGCCTCGTCCAGCACCAGGTCGCCCACCTGGCGGTGCATCTCTTTCAGGGCGACCCGGGCGATCTTGGGGTAGTCCTCGGCCTGGCACAAGTCTTTGGCTACCTGGGGGTCCCAAAACTTAAAGTCCGGCATATAGATGTCGATCACGCCGTCCAGAATCCGCAAAGTCTCCAGGGCATCATAGCCCCCAGTGTTGTACACCAGGGGGACGTGAAGCCCGCCCGCGATGGCCAGGGGCAGGGCCGCCAAAATCTGGTAAACCTGGTGGCTCGGGGTGACGAAATTAATATTATGGCTGCCCCGCTTCTGGAGAATGAGCATCATGGCGGCCAGATCCTCGATGCTGATTTCTTCCCCTTCGCCACCATGGCTGATCTCATAATTCTGGCAGAAGATGCAATACAGGTTGCAGTGGGTGAAAAAGATGGTGCCGGAACCGTGGCTGCCCACCAGGGGGTCTTCTTCGCCGAAATGGGGCGAATACGACGCCACCACCGGCTGGTCGCCGGTGCGGCACAGGCCCCGCTCCCCGTGATGCCGGTCAACTAGGCAGTTGCGTGGACAGAGATTGCATTGGCTCAAAATGTCATAAGCCGCGGCAATCTTCGCCTCCAATAACCCCTGGCGATGCGTCGCTAGATAGACCGGCTCCCATTTACCCATGGCGATTTTCCGGCTTCAGAAGCCTGGGCGGGCGGGACGCCCGCCCTACCAACTTTTTCATATTTTACCGGGGCCTAACGCCCATGAGGAATCTCTGCTCACCGCTTACTGCTTACCGCTCACTCCCCTCAATACTCCTCCACCTCCGCCCGCCAGGGTTCCAGCAGGGTGCGGGGGATATCGGCGATGAACCGGGAGGGCGAATTAACGGTCATGCCGAATTGCCTGCTATACCCGATACTGGGGAAAATCAGGGCCAGGTAGTTCCGGGCCCGGGTGGCGGCCACGTACATGAGGCGGCGTTCCTCCTCCATTTCGTCGTCCCGCTCCTGGGAGTAAAAGGCGGGGAAGCGGCCCTCCGCGGCCCAGATAATAAAGACCGCGTCCCATTCCAGGCCCTTAGCCGAATGCACCGTGGACAGAGTCAGGTATTCATCAGTGGGGGTGACCACGTCGGCCAGGCTGCTGGGGGGTTCCAAGGTCAGGTCGTTCAAGAAGGTCTGCAGTTCCCGGTAGCGGGCGGTGATGGTCAGGAGGTGTTCCAGGTCCTTCATGCGTTTAGGGTAGTCATCATAGCGCTCTTTGGCCAGAGGCTCGTAATAGGACAAGACCTCATTCATGCGGGTCATCAGGGTCTGTCCCGGGGCCTCCAGGCGAACTATGAGGTCGGCCAGGTCCTTTAACTCTTTGGGACGGCGTTGATTGCGGAGCCATTTGCCGGCCGCGGCCAGATCAAAATCGCGCCCGATCTGCGAGTTGAACTTGTTGCAGGTTTGCCGCCCCACGCCCGGCAGCAGGAGCAGCACCCGGGTCCAGCTCATGGCGTCCCTGGGGTTGGCCACCACCTTGAGGTGGGCCAGCAGGTCCTTGATGTGGGCGCTCTCCATGAACTTGAAGCCCCCGAACTTCATGAAGGGGATGCCGGCGCGCAC
>JBAZKX010000126.1:0-6493 GCA_041650575.1 Desulfobaccales bacterium | reverse complement strand
ATGGCCTCCAGCCGGTAGAGGGTGAGGCCGATGCGATGATCGGTGATCCGGCCCTGGGGGAAATTATAGGTGCGGATGCGTTCGCTGCGGTCTCCCGTGCCCACCATGCTCTTGCGTTCCTGGGCGATCTGCTGCTGCTGTTCATGTTGCATCAGGTCCAGCAGCCGGGACCTAAGCACCTTTAACCCCTTGGCCTTATTTTTGTGCTGGGATTTTTCATCCTGGCAGGAGACCACCAATCCCGTGGGCAGGTGGGTGATCCGCACCGCGGAATCCGTGGTATTGACGCTTTGCCCCCCGGGGCCCGATGACCGGAAGACGTCGATGCGCAGTTCTTCGGGGCTGATCTGGACATCCACCTCTTCGGCTTCGGGCAGGACCGCCACGGTCACCGCCGAGGTGTGGATGCGCCCCTGAGATTCCGTCGCCGGGACCCGCTGGACCCGGTGCACGCCGCTCTCATACTTGAGCTGGCTATACACCTGGTTGCCGGAGATGGAGGCAATGATCTCCTTGAGACCGCCGACGCCGGTGGCCGAATGGCTCAGGATCTCGAGCTTCCAGCGCTTGCGCTCCGCCAGGCGGGTGTACATCCGGTAGAGGTCCGCGGCAAACAGCGCCGCTTCCTCTCCCCCGGTGCCGGCCCGAATCTCCAAAATGACGTTCTTGTCATCCAGAGGGTCTTTGGGCAGCAACAGGAAGCGGAGTTCCTCCTCGAGCTGTTCGGCCTGGTCCTTGAGTCCCTGGATCTCCTCCCGGGCATAAGCCTTCAGTTCCTCGTCCGCCTCTTCCTTCAGCAAGGTCTGGTTTTCCGCCAGCTCCTTCTCCACCTGCCGATAGCGCCGGAAGTTAAGAATCACCGGCGTCAGGTCGGCGTGTTCCTTGCGGTACTTGTGGTATAGGTCCTGGTTCTTGATGACCTCAGGGTCGGTCAGGGAGTCTTCCAGTTCCTGGTAACGCTGTTCCAGGGATTCTAAGCGATCGGTGATCATAAGCCTATCTACCAGGGATGGGACGCAGTACGTTCCAGCCCGAAAATTCAAGATGAGGGCAGCCTGCTGCCCCTTAACTCATTTAAATATATTATAAATTAAAACCGCGGGCGCGGCAATGGCAAAGGGGCAGGGAATCAGAGGTATGGGTGTTCATTTGCACCTTTTGCGGTCGAAGTCCCCTTTCACTCCGCGGCCAGATCGACTTCCGCATTGAGGGTAAGATAAACGTGCTTGCCCACCATCAACCCGCCATGCTCCATCTCGGTATTGAAGACCATACCGAAATCCTCGCGTTTGATCTTGGTCTCGGCCCGGAAACCGAAGCTGGTGTAGATTTGCCCCTCGTCGTCAAAGTGGGCCGGTCCGGTCCAGCGAACATCCAACCGCACCGGGCGGGTGATGCCGCGGATCGTCAGGTCGCCATGGACCCAGGCATGATCCAGGCCGGCCACCTCGACCCCGGTACTCTTAAAGAAGATCTTCGGGTATTTCTCTACTTCCAGGAAATCCGGGCTCTTCAGATGGTTATCCCGTTTCTCCACGCCGGTATGAATGGAGGCGGCGTCGATTTCCACCTCCACCCGAGAAGCCGTGACGTCCTGAGGGTCGAAATCGAGCCTGCCGGTGAAGTTGGTGAACATGCCGAGCACCCAGCTCACCATCATGTGGCGCACCTGGAATACCGCCGAGCAATGGTTGTTGTTAAAGAGCCATTTATCCATGATCGTCATCCCGTTATGAGGTGATTTGCCGGTTCGGCGGGAATTCCTGGAAAAGAAAAAGGCGAAGCTGAGAATAACTTAATAATCGCGCGGACAGATGCAAGGACTTATCCCCCTGATCAAGCGCCAAATCCGAGAGGACCGGTTTTTGTCGGGAGTTGATTACGGAGCGTAGATTAGCCGCCGGGCAGCGGATGATCTCAACTCATTGAGAAGGCGAGATTTACCAGGCTATTCATAGGTAGTACGGTTGCGCCCTTCGGCTTTGCTGCGGAACATCAGCTCATCAGCCCGCTGGATCAAAGTTTCCGGGCTGTCTTGGATCCTGGCCATGGTTACACCCTGGGAAATATTCACATGGAAGGAGCCTTCCGGCCGAGACAACCAGGAGCTTTCCACCAGGGCGCGCAACCGCTCCGCAATGTTCATGATCTGAGGCGCGTCTCCCAGCTTACTGATAACGCAGACAAATTCTTCTCCGCCCCACCGGCCCACCAAGTCGAAAGTGCGACAATTTTTTAACAGGGTCTGCGCCACCATTTTTAGGCACAGGTCCCCCGCCTGATGCCCAAAGGTGTCGTTAATCTGTTTGAAATTGTCCAGGTCCGCGAAAATCACCCCAAAAGACCAGCCCAAACGCCGCAATTCATTGAATCTGCCCACCATAAAGGTGTTCAGGTACCTGCGGTTGGCGATCCCGGTCAGCTCATCCAGGTAGGCCAGGTGTTCCAGTTCCTTGACTTTCTCCAAAGCGGCGATGGTGGCGGAGTTGTCCCGGAAAATCTCTACCCCCCCAATAATTTCCTGCCGAGGGCCGGTAATGGGGGCGACTCCGATGGCAACCGGCAGCCGGTAGCCATCTTTGTGGTGAAGAAAAACCGAGGCCGAGCGGAGCTGGCCATCCTGCAAGGTATCGGACAGGGGACAGGCCCCCAGGCACAGGGAATTGCCGTGCTCATCCACGTGGCCTAAGAGGTTGTCGGCGCACCGCTTTCCCAGGACCTCCGATTTGGTGAATCCGGTGATTCGCTCCGCGGCCTTATTCCAAAAAGTTATCCGCCTCTCCCGGTCCACGAAATAGACCCCGTCATAGAGGTTGTCCAAAAGCGTTTCATAGAACTTCGGGTTGAGGTCGAAGACTGATTTCACTCAGGCCTCCGCCAGGAGTCGGATAATTTCCGGGATGGTGGCGGTGGCCAGGTGCGACATGGAGCCCCCGGCCAGGACCACCTGGAGGGGAACGCCCATCTCGGTGGAAGCGGCGATCATCAGGTCGCAGATGTCAAAGTAGGCCGACTCGGTGAGGCCCAGAGAGCCGTAATCGTCCCGGTGGGTATCAAAGCCGTAGTACCAGATGAGCAGGTCCGGCTGGAAGGCCGGAAGCCGCGGCAGGTTTTGGCGCACCAGGTCCGCGTATTGACTGTCCGGGTTGCCGTGCGGGTTCAGCCGGTACGCGTTGACGTCCACCTTGCTGCCGTCGTCCGATAGATAATTGAGGCCGCAGAAGCACAGGTGGAACACCCCGGGGTCGTCCCGCACCAACTGGCGGGTGCCGTCCCCGTGGTGGGCGTCGGTGTCCACAATGGCAAAGCGCCGCCACGCGCTGATTTCCCGGGTGTGGGTCAGGGCGATGACCACGTCGTTGAAGCAGCAGGCCCCCCAGAACTGGCGGAAGCCGGCGTGGTGGCCGCCGGCCCCGATGAAGCAGAAGGCCCGGTCGATCTTGCCTGCGGCCAGGTCCGCCATGCCCGCCACCACGGAGCCCACGGACTCATATGCGGTGGAGCAGAACCCGTCCATGGCCACCATGGTGAGCATCCCCGGGTCATGCACCTTGAGGACCAGGTCTTCGGACACCCGGGGGGCCTCGATGAGGCGCACGTTGGGCCGGGCCAATAGCGGCTCCAAGGCCTCAGGAAAGTCCCGCAGCCGGTTGCCCACGGTCATGTAACTCTTGCGGCTGAAGGACGGGTGGTAGTAAATGCCGATATTTTTCATCTCACCGGACAACCTTGTAGCCGCAGGCCGTTTAGCCTGCGCTGCACAGGCGAGACGCCTGTGCCACCAGGGCTTTTCTTATATAGAAATGAAATGGTGCGTAGGACGCACCCCGCAATGTCTTTGCTTTGAAGGTTCACCGTAGGGGCGAGCGGCTCGCCCCTACAAAAAAATTAGACAGCCACAGGTACCTTGTTTGACGTGAAATTTTAAGATAACCGCTATCTTTTTCCGGGCCTCCCGGCCTTCATCAGCTCTTCCCACTGCTCATACTTGGGGAAATAAACGTAGAAGAACCCCAATGAAATCACCATAAAAACATAGAAATCCAGGCCGTTGCCGGTCAACAGAAACAGCACCAGGCCAAAAACCGCCACGGTTTCGCACAGGGCGAAGCTGATGATGGCAGCCTGGGGCAGGTTGTCCACTGATTGGGAGATAACGATCTTCTGGATGATCTTGATGACGAAGTATTGGCCCGCGGCCAGGGCCAGGAAGATATATTCGAGGAGGCTGGCCGTGGCGGCAGGCAAGCTGGCGAAACCCGCGAAGGGGGCCCAGCGCCACTTGATCACCTCCACCACTCCCGCGTAGACGAAAACCGCGGCGATCATGGCCAGGCCGATGAAGTTCACGGTGAGATAGCGGGCCTTCAGGGCGATATTCTGGTTTTTAGGCTTGGCTGCCATCTCAGTTTCAATGGTGCCCAAGCAGAGCTTGGGCCAAAGTTTGGCGTTCCCAAGCTGGAGCTTGGGAACGAGTTAAAGAAAACTTGGTGGCACAGGCTTTCCAGCCGGTGCCGGCGCGTGCTTTCCCCTGCGGCTACGGGAAGCTGGTGGGCAGTGCCCACCCCACATTTTCAGTGCAGTTAAAACCTAAACCCTGGCCGTCAGCAGCACCGCATCACCGTGGGGCTCCCGAAGCGGTCGCCGGGCCGGGGCTTCTTGGCTTCGATGAACTCCGGCGCCTTGACCTTGCCCAGGTCCTTGGTGCGGAACCGGCTGATCAACAGCGCCCCGCCGGGCACGGCCACCCTGAGGCCCTTGTCCGTCACTTCCAGGATTTCGCCGGCAGGGGAGGGGCGCTCTTCCATGAGGAAAGAGGCATTATAGAGCTTGACCTTTTCTCCCCGGAAAGTGGTGGTGGCCCCGGGCTGGGGGTCGCAACCCCGGATGAAATCGAACACTTTGCGGCCCGGTTGGTTCCAGTCGAGCCCGGCCACCTTCTCATCGCACGGGGGATCGTAAGTGGCCCGCGAGTGGTCCTGGGCAATCCGGGGGGCCTGGCCCCGTGCGACGAGATCCACCGCCTCCACACAGGCTTCCACCCCTAATTGGTACAGCTTGTTGAAGTAAAGCTCGCCGGTGGTCTCGTTGGGGCCGATCTCTACCCTTTTTTGCAAAAGGATGTCGCCGGTGTCGATGCCCTCATCCACCCAGAAGATGGTGAGGCCGGTCTCGGTCTCGCCGTTGATCACCGCCCAGTTGATGGCCGAGGCGCCCCGGTATTTGGGCAGGATGGAGGGATGGTAGCAGATGGAGCCCAACTTGGGAGCATTGAATACTTTGGGAGGCACAATGTCGGTTACAAAGGCCAGCACCCCCAAATCGGCAGCCAGGGAGACCATCTGGTCGAAGGCCTCCGGGTTTTTCATGTGGGCCGGTTGGAAGACCTTGAGCCCCGCGGCCAGGGCCGCGTCCTTGAGGGGATCGCTCTTGGCGCCCCGATCCGGCGGGCAAAACACCCCCGCCACCTCTTGCCCCTGGTTGAGTAACCCTTTCAGAACGTCCGCGCCGAAGGCCGCCTGACCGATCAAGGCGATGCGCATAGTGCCCTCCTTGGAGTCTCAGGTTGGAAAGAGGGGCGGCAGCCCAATATGGCAGGAGGCTGGGCCACCGGCCCGGCAACGTCCAGTTCGCAAATCTTGGGCGCCACTGCGGGGGCACCTTGGCTTAACGTTAAAGGCGCACCCCGGCGGGCGCCCGCCCGGGTCCGGAATTAATGGTGATGATGTTCGTCCGGGGCCTTGGCCGGCTGCATGGACGCGGCATAGAAAGCGATTCCGCAGGCCGCCAGGATGGAGCCCACGGAGATCACGGCGCTTTGGCCCCAAACGGCGACGCCGATACAGGCGAACACCAGGATCATCAAGTAAGCCTGTTTTTTCCGATAAGTTTCTTTTCCTTTCGACATGACGAAACCTCCTTATAGTGCGGCAAAAAGTTCAGTCCGTTTGGTCAATTCAACTCAGCAAAGTGGTGCACCGTGCGCACCACACTTTAGTTTATCACTCCGGCGGCTTCCCCTGGGCCGCTGCGGCGATGGCGGCCTCGATCCGCCGCAGGGTCTCTTCCCGGCCCAGGATGCTGATGATCTCAAAGAGGCCGGGGCTGGCCGTTTTACCCGTCAGGGCCACCCGCACCGGCTGGGCCAGGTTGACCATCTTGAGCCCGGTCTCCTGGACCAACTCGGCGAACAATCCGTTCAAGGCCTCTTCGGTGGCCTCGGGCAAAGCTTTCAGGCGCGCCGCCACCTCCTTCAGGTGAGGAACGCTGGCCGGGGTGAGAAACTTCTGCGCGGCCTTGGCCTCATAGGGCCGGGGGTCCTGAAAATAAAAGCGCGCCGCTTCGGCCATTTCCACCAGGGTCTTACTCCGGGCGCTCAAAGTGGGCACTACCTTGGCCAGATAGTCCTGGTCCGGATCGGTGATCCCCGCCGCAGCCAAAAAAGGCGTCACGGCCCGGGCCAACTCCGGGGCCGGCATCTCCTTCAAATAGT
>JBAZKX010000125.1:0-6536 GCA_041650575.1 Desulfobaccales bacterium | reverse complement strand
GATCCCGGTAGGTTTAAAGACCAGGAGCACCAGGAGCAGGGAGAAGGCCACGAAGTCCCGGTAGGTGGAGGAGGGCAGCAGCACCGGGGTGAAGACCTCCACGGCGCCCAAAATGAAGCCGCCCAGCATGGCTCCCCGGATATTGCCGATGCCGCCCACCACCGCGGCGATAAAGGCCCACCAGCCGATGCGCACCCCCATAAGGGGGTCCAGGACCGGATAGGCCAGGCCGTACAGGAGGCCCCCGGCCGCGGCAATGGCCGAGCCGATGGCAAAGGTCAGGGAGATCACCCGGTCCACCGACACCCCCATGAGAGGCACGATGGGCCGGTTATAGGAAATGGCCCGCATGGCCATGCCCAACAGGGTGCGCCGCACCAGCAGATCCAAGAGAATCATGAGGACTGCGGCCATCACGATGATGAGCACCTGCAACGGGGTGATGGTGAGGCCGGCCACCTGCCACGAGGCCAGGGGAATGAGGTTCGGGAAATGGCGGGGCTCCGGCCCCAACACTCCCAGGGTGACGTTTTCCAGGATCAGCCCCACCCCCAAAGCGGTAATGACCGCCGAGACCCGGGGGGCCTGACGCAAGGGACGGTACGCCAGGCGTTCAATGCTCACTCCCAAGAGCGCCGTCACCAGCATGCTGAAGGTCAGCGCCCCCAGGAAGACCACCACCAGGGGCAGGTGCAGGGGCAACCCCAGCAGGAAGGCGGCCCCGGCCAGGCTCAGGTAGGTGCCCACCATGAAGATGTCCCCATGGGCGAAATTGATCATGGTGAGGATGCCGTACACCATGGTGTAGCCCAAGGCGATGAGGGCGTAAACGCTCCCTAATTGCAGGGCGTTCAGGCCATTTTGCGCCAGCAGTTGGAACATCAAGGATCAGACCTCACGATGGCGATGTAGGGGCAGACCGGCAGACCGCATCTGGCCCTAGAAGCCCATGCAACCTGCCGACCCCGCCGGATTCTCATTTGTATCAATTCTGCCGGAAACCGAAAACTTATCTAAGGCTGCACGCTGGAAAAGTAATGAAATTTCCCATCCTTAATCTGGAGAATAACCGCACTCTTGATGGGATCGCCGCTGCCCTGGAACTTCATCTGGCCCGTCACCCCCTGAAATTCCTGGATGGCGGCCAGAGCGTCCCTGACCTTCTTGCGGTCCAGGGCGCCGGCCTGGGTGATAGCGGCGCATAACAGGCCTCCGGCGTCATAGGTGAGAGCGGCCACGTCGTCGGGCTTCTTGCCGTACTTCGTTTCATAATCCTTGATAAACTTCTGAGCGGTGGGGGTGGCGATATCCGCGGCATAGTGGGTGCTGAAGTAACAGCCTTCCAGGGCGGGGCCGCCCAGGCCCAGTAGTTCGGCGCTGCCCCAGGAATCGGAGCCGATAATGGGACAGGGAATCCCCAGGCGCCTTGCCTGCTGCACCTGCAGAGGAACTTCGTTGTAATAATTCGGCAGGAACAGCACCCCAGGGTTAGCCGCCTTGATAATGGTGAGCTGGGAAGAGAAATCCTTGTCATCCTTGGTATAGGATTCGAAGGCCACCACTTTGCCGCCCGCGGCTTCGAAGAATTGCTTGAAGAACTCGGCGATGCCCTTATTATACTCCGACGCCACGTCATAGAGCACCGCCGCGGTCGGGGTCTGCAGGTTCTCCCGGGCGAACTTGGCCATCACCCGGCCCTGAAAATCATCAATGAAGCAGGCCCGAAAGACAAATTTCTTGCCTTCCGTAGTCTTGGGGTTGGTGGACCAGGGGCTGATCATGATCACCCCGGCATCTTCGCAGATGCGGGCCGCGGGAATGGCGTTGCCCGAGGCGTTGGGCCCGAGGATGGCCAGGACGTTGTTCTGGCTGATGAGTTTTTGCGCAGAGGCGGCCGCGGACTCGGCCTTGTCTTCGTTATCCTCGATATACAATTTGATGAGGTACTGTTTGCCGCCCACCTTGAGACCGCCGGCTTGGTTCACCTGGGCCGCCATGAGTTCCGCGGCGTTTTTGCACGAATCCCCCACCGTAGGTTTGCTGCCGGTAAGTTCGGCGTTGACTCCGACGCGGATTTCCTTGGTCTCTGGGGAGCCGCAGCCCCACAGGCAGCCGAGACCGATCAACAAGATGGCCATGGTCCACTTCAGCCTGATCATGGTTCGCTCCTCCTGGGGTGGAAATGAGGCCAGGGCGTCCAACGTCTCCCTGGGTGATTATCGGTTAGCAATCTACCAAAGGCACCGTTACTCCGTCAACTTTAAAGAACCGGCGGCCGGACCCACGTGCCTAGCCCCCCTCCCGGCAACCTCACGCCCAGGCAGGAATCTCATTGCCAATACGCAGGCTTCGGCCTAAAATGGCCCCGACATGACTCAGAGGCAACCGCATTTACCCTTCCGGCGCAGGGGGCTGCATAAGTGCCCGCTGCCCTGCCTCATCACCTCACGCACACTCCAGGAGGCCGCATGGACCCCATCGCCGCTGATGATCCCGGGATCAAGCAGCACATCTTACGCCGCATTTATCTCTTCTCCGGAGTGGCGGAGGCCGATCTCGACACCCTGGCCCGCATGGCGATCCGGAAAACTTTTCCCCGGCACGCGGTCATCTTTGCAGAGGGCCAGGGACCCGAGGGCTTCTATATCCTCATAACCGGCCAGATCAAGCTGGTCAAGACCTCCCTGGACGGCAAAGAATATATCATCCGCCTGGTGGGGAAAGGCGAAACCTTCGCCGAGGCCGCGGTCTTCGGGGAGATTCCCTATCCGGCTACGGCCATCGCCCTGGAAGACTGCCAGACCCTGTTCTTCCCCAAGACCCCGTTTCTGCACCATCTGGCCGCCTCGCCCACCCTGGCCCGCAATATGCTGGCTACCTTGAGCCGCCTGATGTTCCATCTGACCAAGCAATTGGAGGATCTGTCCCTGAAAGAAGTGTCAGCCCGATTGGCCCGGTATATCCTGGATAGGTGTCAAACCACGCATGGAAAGATTGCACCAGGACTGGAGTGCGAATTGACCACCACCAAAACTGAGTTGGCCGCTTACCTGGGCACCATCAGTGAAACTTTATCCCGGACATTATCCAGATTTAAGAGTGTGGGGATAATAGAAGTTGATAAGGGCAAGATAACGATCCTTGACCCCGTCGCGTTACACAAGATGGCCCAGGGAACTAAATCTTGAGTTGCCCCATTTTATTCTCGCATTCGTCGCGTTAATGATAAAATTCGTTAGATTGCAGAAAAAAAGTCAAGTTAGATGAAAAATCGCTTGACAAGGGAAATGATAGTTCAATATAAACTGAAATGAAGGCTGCTTTGAAGTTAATCCTAATAAGGTCATTAAAAAATGGTCGAGGAAGGAAGGTCTATGGCAACCGAGGTACTGAAATTAACGGCCCAGATCGTAATTTCCCATGCGTCAATGAGTGAACTTACCCCCAAAGAATTAGTAGATGAGATTAAAGACATCTATAATGTCTTGGCCTCCCTGGAATGTGGCGAGGTCATGCTCGAGGCCGTGGGGATTCCCGAAAAGGGACAAGAGGCTGAAGTAGTTAAGAAACCCCCGATTCCCCTCGACGAAATTGTTAAAGAGAAATACGTCGTCTGCCTGGAATGCGGCAAGAAGATGCGGACCCTGAAGGCCCACCTGCGCAAAGCCCATCACCTGGCGCCGGCCGAGTATTTCCGTCGGTATAGCCTTGATCCCAAGAAATATCCCCTGGTGTGCAAAGAATACTCCGAACAGCGGCGGAAGCTGGCCAAGGAAAAGGGCTTAGGGGAACGGGGTTTCCGGCGCAAGGCCACCACGTAAGGCCTTAACCCCGAGATATTGCCAAGGCTGCCCACAGGATAAGTTTGCCCTGGAGTACGTTAAGAACACGGCGCGGAAGGGACCGTTAGCGGTCCCTTTTTGTTTGGCGATCTCGGTGGGGCGGGCCTCTGCGCCCGCCTTAAGAAACCGAAACAATATTCGTGGTAAACCGCGGGTCACAATCTTTCACTTCGAGGCCTTGCCCCTTTCACCCCCGAGGTTTTTGACGGTCAAGGTTCTTGAGTTTTACGGGCAGGGGGGTTACATTAACCCATTATGCGTCTAAGTCTCAACTGGTTGGCAGATTTTGTGGACCTCAACCTCGAGCCCCAGGCCCTGGCGGATCGTCTGACCATGGCCGGCCTGGAGGTCGAAGGCGTGGAGGCCGTGGCCCCGGAATTTTCCGGGGTAGTCGTGGGCCAGGTCTTGAGTGTCGGGCCTCATCCCCAGGCGGATCGCTTGGTAGTAACCGAAGTGACCACCGGCAGTCAGACTTACCGGGTGGTCTGCGGCGCCCCCAACGTTCAGGCCGGGGTGCTCTACCCCTTTGCACCTCCCGGGGCGAGTGTGGCCGGGGGCCACAAGATCAAGGCTGCCAAACTCCGGGGCATCCTTTCGGAAGGCATGCTCCTGGCGGAAGACGAGTTGGGCCTGTCCACGGATCATGTGGGGCTCATGGAGATACCTCAGGACCTGCCCCTGGGCCGGGATTTTGCCGAAGCCATGGGACTGGCGGACACGGTCCTGGAAGTCGCCATCACCGCCAACCGCGCCGATTGTTTGAGCGTCCTGGGCCTGGCCCGGGAGGTGGCGGCCCTGTTGGATCAGCCCCTGCGTCATCCCGAGGTCCAGGTCGCCCCCGCGCCTGGCTCCGGTCTCCAGGCCCGGGTCACCATCCTGGACCCGGTGCACTGCCCCCGTTACGCCGCCCGGCTCCTTACCGGCCTGACCGTCAAGGCCTCGCCCTTCTGGCTGCGCCGCCGCCTGCAGGTGGCCGGGCTCAGGGCCATCAATAACCTGGTGGACGTCACCAATTACGTGCTCCTGGAGTTCGGCCAGCCCCTCCACGCCTTTGATTTTACCCGCCTCGCGGGCGGCGAGATCGTAGTGCGCCTGCCTCGGCCCGGCGAACACAGCTTCGCCACCCTGGACGGCGCCGAACGCCCCCTTAATCCCGAGACCCTGCTCATTTGCGATGCCGAGCGTCCCGTGGCCCTGGCCGGGGTTATGGGGGGCCTTGATTCCGAGGTCACCGGGTCCACCACCCAGGTATTAATCGAGAGCGCCTATTTCAATCCCCGCACCATCCGCCGGACTTCCAAGCGCCTGGGGCTCAGCACCGAGGCCTCCTATCGCTTCGAGCGCGGAGTGGACCCCGATGGCTTGATCCATGCCCTGGAGCGGGCCACCCAGCTCATGTGCGAGGTGGGCGGCGGCCAAGCCGCGGCGGCGCGCCTGGATGAGTATCCCGCCCCCATCCAGCATCCCCGGCTCAACCTCCGGGTATCCCGGGCCAACCAGGTTTTGGGCACCGAGTTGTCCTCCGAGCAGATGCTGCACTTGCTGCGGCGGCTCCACCTGCCTGCCCTGGCGGTGGACGCCGAAAACCTGGCCCTCCAGGTGCCGTCCTTCCGGGGCGATTTGGAGCGGGAAGTGGACCTCATCGAAGAGATTGCCCGCCTGGCCGGCTTTGACGCCATCCCGACGACTCTGCCCCGGGGCGTGGTGGCCACTCCGCGGCCCGGTCCCGCGGTGCGCCTGGAACGACAGGCCAAGGAACTGCTCCTGGGCCTGGGGTTCTTTGAAGTGGTCACCTATTCGTTCCAGTCCGAGCGCCTGGGCAGTATCGTTGCGGCAGGCGCCGCCGCCCCCATGCTGCGCCTGGCCAACCCCTTGAGCGAAGAGCAGGCCGTCATGCGCACCTCCCTGCTGCCGGGCCTTCTGGAGGCCCTGCGCCGCAACACCCTGAAACAGATTCTGGACGTGCGCCTCTTCGAGATCTCCAAGGTCTTCACGCCCCGGCCCGGCGAGGCCCTGCCCCTGGAGGAGCACCGGCTCACCGGGGTGATGTACGGCGTCAGGGAGGACGTGGCCTGGAATACCCCGCGGGAGGCGGTAAATTTCTTTGACCTCAAGGGCGCCGTCGAAACCCTCTTGGACGGCCTCTTGATCCCTGACGTCACTTTTGTTCCCGAGGGCCTGCCCGGCTACCTCTGCGCCGGGGCCCGGGTCATTTCGGGCCGGCATGAACTGGGCGTCCTGGGCCAGCTCCAGCCCGAGATCGGCGATAAGCTCGACCTCGAGGGTGACCTCTACGTCATCAACCTCGACTTCGCCGCCCTGTGCCGGACCGCCGCCACTCCCCTCTTCACGCCGTTGCCCCGCTATCCCGCGGTGTACCGGGATATCTCCCTGGTGTTGCCCGAAAGCGTGGCCGCCGCCCAGGTGGCCGAAGCCCTCTACCGGTACGGCCGCCCCTGGTTGGTGGAAGCCCGGCTCTTTGACGTGTACTCCGGGGACCCCGTGCCGGCTGGCAAGCGCAGTCTGGCCTTTCGGCTGTCGTACCGCGACCCGGAGCGGACCTTGACGGACGATCTGGTGAATTCCCACCACCAGGCCCTGGTGACGGCCCTGGAGAAAGATCTGGGAGCCGAATTGCGTTAAGATTTCGTAGAGCGGGAAAGGGAAACGCCTCCCGCCTTTAGGCTTAAGTCT
>JBAZKX010000124.1:0-6551 GCA_041650575.1 Desulfobaccales bacterium | reverse complement strand
GCCGCGCAACTGGGTTTCCCCCAAACCTGCCGCAACAGCCTGGACGCGGTGAGCGACCGGGATTTTATCCTGGAATTTGCCGCGCACGCCAGCATTATCATGGTACACTTGAGCCGCCTGGCGGAAGAGCTCATCCTCTGGTCGTCGTCCGAATTCGGCTTTGTGGTGTTGCCGGACGCCTATGCCACCGGGTCTTCCATCATGCCCCAAAAGAAGAACCCCGACGTCCCGGAACTCATCCGGGGGAAAACCGGCCGGGTGGCGGGGCACCTCATGGGCCTGCTCATGACCCTGAAGGGCCTGCCCCTGGCCTATAACCGGGACCTCCAGGAAGACAAGGAGCACCTGTTCGACACCGTGGACACGGTCAGGGCCGCGGTGCAATTGATGGGGGGATTGCTGGAGACTCTGGAAATCCGGCCGGATCGCATGGCCGCAGCCCTGAAGGGGGGCTTTCTCACCGCCACGGACATGGCCGACTACCTGGTGACGAAGGGCGTGCCCTTCCGCACCGCGCACGAACAGGTGGGGAACACGGTGCGCTATGCCGAATCCCAGGGGAAGGAACTGTGGGAACTGAGCCTCCAGGAAATTCAGCAGTTCGCGCCGCTGGCCGATAACGAGGTGTTCGACTGGCTGAAGATCGACAACTCCGTGAACCGGCGGACCTCCCCGGGCGGCACCGCGCCGGTGCGGGTGGCCGAGGCCCTGGAACGGGCGGAAGCGGAAATAGGACTGAATCTGCATGAGCAGAAAATCTAAGAGGGTTCAGGGGTCAGGGGTCGGGGGTCAGGGGCTGGATTCGCTGACTTCACAATTCTTTACTCCTGTCTTGCCGAAAACCGTCCTTTTCCTCCTCTGCCTCCTGCTTCTGGCGAGCGCCTGCGGCAAGAAGATGACGCCTTTTGCGCCGGATCGGGTCTTGCCGGCCCCGGTGCGGAATTTTCAGGTGACCCAGGACGGCAACGCCCTGGTCTTGACCTGGCTGTTGCCCCGGGAAAACCTCCTGGGCCAACCCCTGACCCAGGTCCAGGGCTGCCGGGTGTACCGGGCCGCGCTGAAGGGAATGGCACCGGAGGCCCTGGCCTCCTCGGATTTCAGCCTCTATGCGGATATCGACCTGGCCTACCCCCAGCGGGGCGAGGTCCAGGGGGAGGCCCTGCTGTTCCGGGACCGGGAATTGGTGGCCGACCACCGGTATTACTACCGGGTGGCGGCCTATGACCAGGACGGCTACCCGGGGGGCTGGTCCCGGACCCTGAGCCATGCCTGGGGATGGCTGCCCCGGACCCCCGGGGACTTCAAGGCCGTGCCCGGGGATAAGATCGTGGCGCTCTCCTGGTCTCCGGTGACCAAGCTGCAAGACGGCTTCCCCGCCCGGGACCTGGCGGGTTATCTGATCTACCGCCTCTCGGGCCAGGGCCCCTGGCTTAGGCTGACGCCCGCGCCCGTGACCGCCAATAACTTTCAGGACGTGGCGGTGTTGAACGATGTGGAATATACTTATAAGGTTCAGGCGGTGCGCCGGCTGGGAGAAGATTTGCTGGCCAGCCTGGATTCACCCACCCGGGTAGCCATGCCCGAGAAACGCACCCCGCCGCCGCCGTTGCTGAATGTGCTGGCGGTGGCCACCACCCAGGGGGTGGAACTCCGCTGGGAACCAAGCCCGGTCCCGGACCTGGCGGGCTACCGTATCTACCGGCGGGAGACCGGCGAGGAAAAATACCAGCTTATGAATAAGGAGTTGGTCAAGAAGCCCTATTTCGTGGATACTCAGGTGCGGCGGGGCCAGACCTATCATTACTATGTGACCGCGGTGGACGACTCCCCCCGGGCCAACGAGAGTCTGCCGTCGGAGACCATGTCGATAACGTATTAGCCCTATGCTGCTGAAGCAGAGCTTGGGCCTAAATGAACAACATACATTGGTGGGACAGGCTTTCCAGCCCGTGCCAGCGCAGGCTGAAGCCTGCGGCTACAGGAAAAGGTGGGCGGTGCCCACCCTACATTTTCTGGAAGCGCCATTGAGGTTAATCTCATAGTTTATTGTTTTTGCTGAAAGCTGACTGCTGATAGCTGATAGCTCTCTTTTCGAAAGGCTGAAGGAAATGCACCATTTCCATTACCAATCAGGTGAACTCTATTGCGAAAACGTGCCGGTGCGCCGCATCGTCGAGGCGGTGGGCACGCCGTGCTATATGTACAGCGCCACCACCCTGACCCATCATTTCAAGGTATTTGACACGGCGTTCGCGCAGTTTCCCCACATCGTCTGCTTTGCGGTCAAGGCCAACGCCAACCTGGCCATCCTGCGGCTGTTCGGGCGGCTGGGCGCCGGCGCCGACATCGTCTCCGGCGGCGAACTGTATCGAGCCTTGCAGGCGGGGCTGGACCCAGGCAAAATCGTCTATTCCGGGGTAGGGAAAAAACCCGATGAGATCAGGGCGGCCCTCAAGGCCGGGATTCTGCTGTTTAATATGGAATCATCCCAGGAGTTGGAGGTCATCAACTGCATCGCTGGCCGCATGAAGCTCAAGGCCAGGGTGGCCCTGCGGATCAATCCCGATATCGATGCCCAGACTCATCCCTACATCTCCACCGGGCTCAAGAAGAACAAGTTCGGCATCGACATCGACCGGGCCATCGAGGATTATCGCCGGGCCCAGGAACTGCCGCACCTCGAAGTAGTAGGGGTGGCCTGCCACATCGGCTCCCAGATCACCCAGGTGTCGCCCTTTGTGGACGCGCTGGAGCGCTTGAAAGAGTTGATCGACCGCCTCAGGGCTATGGAGATCCGCATCCAATACCTGGATTTGGGGGGCGGCCTGGGGATTCAATACGATCAGGAAGCGCCGCCGCACCCCTCGGAGTACGGCGAGAAGCTGATCGAGCACCTGAAGGGCCTGGAATGCACCCTTATCCTGGAACCCGGGCGGGTGCTGGTGGGCAACGCCGGCATCCTGGTGACCAAGGTGCTCTATACCAAGGCCAGCGACGCCAAGCATTTCATCATCGTGGACGCGGGCATGAACGACCTGGCCCGCCCCAGCCTCTACGGCTCGTATCACGGCCTGTGGCCGGTAATGGAAGGCCAGCGCGCCCAGGTCAAGGCCTCCATCGTGGGGCCTATTTGCGAAACCGGGGATTTCCTGGCCAAGGATCGCCTCATGCCCGCGTTTGCCGCCGGGGAACTGGTGGCGGTCCTGAGCGCCGGGGCTTATGGCTTTTCCATGAGTTCCAACTACAACGCCCGGCCTCGGGTGCCCGAAATCTTGGTGCAGGATCGGGATTTTTATGTTATCAGAAAACGGGAGACATACCGCCAGCTTATCTGGGGGGAGTCCATCCCGGAGTTTTTGAAATAGGTGTCCAAGCAGAGCTTGGACGAAAAATTTCGTTCCCAAGCTGGAGCTTGAGAAGGAGGATTCTGGTTCTCAAGTTCTTCCTCTAATCTGGTTCCCAAGTTGCACTTGGGAACCAGATATGGCGCCGATAGTTTAAGTTAGAGGTGTCCAAGCGCAGCTTGGACAAATAATTTTCGTTCCCAAGCACAGCTTGGGAACGAGTTCTAATAGGGCTATGGACAGAGAAACACAGCGCCTCCCCTTCTTCAAGATGCACGGCGGGGGCAATGATTTTGTCCTCATCGACCACCGGGAGCAGTTCATCCCTGAGGCCGAGCAGCCGGAGTTCGCCCGGCGGGTCTGCCATCGCCAGATGGGCGCCGGGGCCGACGGCCTGATCCTGATTGAGGACTGCCCTACGGCGAATTTCCGCTGGCGCTTCTACAACGCCGACGGCTCCGAACCCGAGATGTGCGGCAACGGCGGCCGCTGCGCCGCCCGCTGCGCGGTCCTGAACGGCATCGCCCCGGCTGACCTTACCTTTGAGACCCTGGCCGGCACGATTAAAGCCAGCGTTTCGGGCCGCCGGGTCAAGCTGCTCATGGCCGGCGTGGGGGACCTCAGCCTGAACCGGACCATCCCCCTGGACGGCGAGACCTTGACCGGCCATTTCCTTAAGGTGGGAGTGCCCCACGTGGCGGTGCCGGTCACCGACCTGGAGCAGGCCCCCGTCACCGTGTGGGGCCGGGCCATCCGCTTCCATCCGATGTTTCAGCCGTCCGGCACCAACGTCAATTTCATCCGGGTGCAGGGGCCGCAAGAGCTGATGATTCGCACCTATGAGCGGGGGGTGGAGGACGAGACCCTGGCCTGCGGCACCGGTTCCGTGGCCGCGGCCTTGATCGCCGCCCGCCTGGGCCAGGTGGAGTCCCCGGTGACCGTCCACACCCGGGGCGGGGAAGCCCTGACCGTGTATTTTACGCTGCAAGGGGAGGCCTTTGCCGAGGTCTTCCTGGAAGGCGACGCCCTGGTGGCCTACCAGGGAGAATTGTGGGTCGACGAACTCAAGTAAGGAGGAAACACCATGTTCAAGGGAGCCTTCACCGCCATTGTTACTCCCTTCAAGAACGGCCAGTTCGATGAAGCGGCCTATCGGGAACTCATCGAGTTCCAGATCAAGGGAGGCATCCATGGTATCGTGCCCTGCGGCACCACCGGCGAATCGCCCACTTTGTCCCACGCCGAGCACAAGCGGGTGGTGGAGACCTGCATCGACCAGGTGAAAAAACGGGTGCCCGTGATCGCCGGGAGCGGCTCCAACAATACCGCCGAAGCCGTGGAACTGACCCAGCATGCCCAGCAGGCCGGCGCGGATGCGGCTCTGATGATCACTCCTTACTACAATAAACCGACCCAGGAAGGGCTCTTCCAGCACTATAAAACCGTGGCGTCCCAGACCAAGATTCCCATCGTGGTCTATAACGTGCCGGGGCGCACCAGCCTCAACCTGCTGCCCGAAACCATGGCCCGCCTGGCCGGGATTCCGAATATCGTGGGCCTCAAGGACGCCACCGGTGACCTGAAGCAGGGGTCCAAGACTCTGGAGCTGTGCGGCGATAAAATCACGGTGCTCTCCGGGGACGACTTCACCACCCTGCCGCTCATGTGCGTGGGCGGTATGGGGGTGATTTCGGTGGTCTCCAACGTGGCGCCCGGGGACATGGCGGGGATGTGCAACGCGTTTCTCAAAGGCGACCTGGCCGGGGCCAAGGCGCTGCACTACAAGATGTGGCCCCTGACCGAGGCCATGTTCTATGAGACCAACCCCGTGCCGGTCAAGACCGCGGTGAAACTGATGGGGAAGTGCACCGGCGAAGTCAGGCAGCCCCTGTGCCCCATGTCCCCGGCCAACGAAGACAAGCTGCGCCAGGTGATGCAGAAGTATGGGTTGATTTGATTCAAGCTTTCAGCTGTCAGCTTTCAGCGGTCAGCCAAAGACTATAAATAATAAAAACATACCGGTTTAATCGGTATTAACGTCATTAAGATTCCGGTTTTGTTTGGTTTGTTTTTCTTAAGCTGAATGCTGATAGCTGACCGCTGATAGCTGCAGGAGGTCTTATGATCAAAGCGATCGTCACAGGCGTGGCGGGCCGCATGGGCGGCCGCATCGTGCACATGATGGAGGCGGTGGAGGGTATCCAGTTGGCGGGGGCCGTGGAGTCGCCGGGCCAGGCCGCGGTGGGCCGTGACGTGGGCGAAGTCGTGGGCTTGCCTGCCAAAGGCATCACGGTGGCGGATTCCCTGAGCGAGGTCTTGCCCCTGGGGGAAGTGGTCATCGAATTCACCCATCCCGAACCGTCGCTGGCCCATCTCCACCAAGTAGCCGACGCGGGCAAGGCCATGGTGCTGGGCACCACCGGGTTTTCTCCGCCCCAAATCGCCGAGATTCACGCCCTGGCCTCCCGGGCCCACCTGGTCTTCGCCCCCAACATGAGCGTCGGGGTGAATCTCCTGTTCAAAGTGGTGGCCGATATCGCCCGGGTGTTGGGAGACAACTACGACGTGGAGATCGTCGAGGCCCACCATCGCCTGAAGAAAGACGCGCCCAGCGGCACCGCCATCAAATTGGGCCAGGTCATCGCCCACGCCCTGGGCCGGGAGTTGGAAAAAGCCGGGGTTTACGCCCGCCACGGCATCATCGGCCAGCGCACCAAAGACGAGATCGGCATCCAGACGGTCAGGGCCGGGGACATCGTCGGCGAACACACCGTGCTCTTCGGCGGCCTGGGCGAACGCATCGAGGTCATTCACCGGGCCCACAGCCGGGACAACTTCGCCCGGGGCGCGGTGCGGGCGGCCCAATGGATCGTGGCGCAGCCGCCGGGATTGTACGATATGCAGGATGTCCTGGGGTTGAAGTAAAAGAAGCTGTCAGCTTTCAGCGGTCAGCTTTCAGCATTCTTGTCATCCTGAGCGCAGCGAAGGATCTTGTTCCTCGTTCCCAAGTTTTCATTCCTCGTTCCCAAGTTGCACTTGGGAACGAATTTTGAGCCCAAGCTTAGCTTGGCTCATCACCAGGCGTTCCGCAGCAGAGCCTGGGAACCAGTTTAAACCCTCAACTGGAGGATTTCCGCTGATAGCTGGCAGCTGAAGGCTTAATCATGCGCATCGTGCGTTTTGGACTGCAAGGCCGGACGGGGTACG
>JBAZKX010000123.1:0-6553 GCA_041650575.1 Desulfobaccales bacterium | reverse complement strand
CGGCCGAGCAGCGGCGGGGACGCCATCCGGGGCGCCTGTGGCGCGCTCTCCTCTATCACAGCGAAGTCTATGCCCTGGAACAGAATCTCTATCATTATTTCATGGCCCAGAGCCGGGGCCTGCGGCACACGGAAATCGACTTGCGAAAGGTCGAGACCCTGGAGCAAGTCCCGGAAGCCGCCGCCCGGACAATACAAGATTACCGCACCAACTCCCTGCCCTTTTTTGCCCAGCGGGTGGAGCGGCTCGTCAAGATTTGCCGGGACCATGGCATCGAGCCGGTCCTCATCACCCAGCCCACCCTCTATGGGCCGGGCGTCGACCCGGTCACCGGGGTAAATCTCGCCACCCTCAAAGTCCAGGACCATTTTAACGGCCTGATGATGTTCAATTTTATTGAGCTCTATAACGACGTAACCCGCCAGGTGGCCCAAAAAAACGGGGTTCTGCTGATCGACCTGGCGCAGGAGCTCTCCCGCAACTCCGCCTATTACTACGATTATCTGCACTTTACCGAACCCGGGGCCGCGCAGGTGGCCGCCATCGTCGGACGGCGCCTGGCCCCTTTTTTAGCCAAACAATATCCATCCTTCCAGAAAACGCCCGGACCTTGACCATGCAGCCGGTTTGCCAACGCAGCGGCATTTGCTGGCAGCGCCGCGCTCCAGCCAAAAAAATCCCCCTTTAAAAGGGGGATTTTTTCTGCCTAAAGCCGCTGATGCAACCTCCCAACTAGGCGGCTGACCTTATCTTTTTCTGAGTCCGCCTAACTCCGCTTTCTCCAGGCGACGAACCCCATGCCTCCCAGCCCCGAGAGCAGCAGGAAAATAGAAGGCGGCAGGGGGACGGCTTGGCCCGGGTTATTAAACAAGTAACTAATTTCATCGGCATTGAGCGCGCTGCCGTAAAACTGGACGTCATCAAGGAGACCGGTATATAAGCTTTCCAGGTTACTGCCATTAGGGGTTTGAATGGCGCCAAAGAGCAGGGGAGTTCCGGCTGGGGCATTACCTAACCCCCAGTCAGCAAAGGCTCTCTGGAATGACCCATCCACATAAAGGGATACTACCCCCGTGCCGGTATCACGCACTCCCACCAATTGGTGCCAGCTGCCATCCACGACGGTCGCGTTAGAAAGAGGAGTTGCAGGTCCGGTGGCATTATAAAACCAGGCTTTGGTGGTCTCTCCATAGACCCCATTGGCAGAGCTATTCACACCCAAGATATAACCGGCCACTTCGGTGGATCGATGACTGGCCACCACTACCTGGTTGGTCTCATCCGCCACAGTGGTATTAACCCAGGCGGCAATGGTGTAAGAGGTTCCAGCCAGGTTGTTAAGGACCGTGCCCATATTTACCAGGCCGCCCTGCGCGGCCTCCAGGCTGATGGCCCCGCCCGCGACTCCCGCGGCAACCCAGGCGACGCCGGTGGCGGAAGGGGTCCCATTGTAGCCGCCGACGCTGTCTTGCCCAATATCGGCGGAGTTATCAAAAGTCCAATGTGCGATAGGGTTTGCCTGGGCCACGGGCGTTAACCCGAAGAGGACACCCAGACAGCATGCCACCAAAACCATGACTTTCTGGTTCATCGCTTGCTCCAACCAGGCATCCTTGCCAATGTATTGTGAAAAATATTATAATCTTATTGTCGTTTCTTATAATTTAATACGTTTAAATTGTCAATAATAATTTATTAAATTAAAGGTAAATTAATTTTCTAGCTCGACCTCTGAAACGCCAAAAAAAGGAGCCGGGATAGCCCCGGCTCCTCTAATCCTTGAAATTTTCAGCGAAACTTACCGCGGTTCCGCGGCCAGGACCTCGGATTCCACGTTGGAGGCGTACTTGGTGAAGTTCTCCCGGAAGCGCTTCGCCAGGTCCCGGGCAGTGGTCTCATAGGCCTGGGGGTCGGCCCAGGTCTTTTGGGGATAGAGGATGTCGTCCGGCACCCCCGGGCAGGTGGTGGGCACGGTCAGGCCGAAATAGGGCTCCTGGTAGGTGGGGACGCTGTCCAGCTTCCCGGACATCGCCGCGTGGAGCAGGGCCCGGCTGTGGGCGATCTCGATGCGGTGTCCCACTCCGAAGGGTCCGCCGGTCCAGCCGGTGTTCACCAGCCAGCAGGTGGGCTTATGCCGGGTCACCTTCTCCCGGAACAAGCGGGCGTACACCGCGGGGGGAATCGGCAGGAAGGGGGCCCCGAAACAGGTGCTGAAGGTGATTTGGGGCTCTTTGCCCAGACCCCGCTCGGTGCCGGCCACCTTGGCGGTATAACCGGAGAGGAAATGGTAAGTGGCCTGCTCCGGGGTGAGGCGGGAAATGGGCGGCAAAACCCCGAAGGCGTCACAGGCCAACATGAAGATATGCTTCGGGTGGTCCCCCACCCCGGCCCGGATGATATTGCGCAGGTGGGTGATGGGGTAGGCGGCCCGGGTATTTTCCGTCAGACTGGCGTCATCCAGGTCCAGGCGGCGGGTGGCCAGGTCGATGCCGACGTTTTCCAGGATGGTGCCGAACTTCCGGGTGCATTCGTAAATCTCCGGTTCCGCCTTGGCGCTCAGGCGAATGGCCTTGGCGTAGCAGCCGCCTTCGAAGTTAAAGATGCCGTCTTTGCCCCAGCCGTGCTCATCATCGCCGATCAGTTTGCGCTCCGGGTCGGCGGAGAGGCTGGTCTTGCCGGTCCCCGAGAGGCCGAAGAACAGGGCCGTATCCCCCCCGCGGCCTTCATTGGCCGCGCAGTGCATGGACAGCACTTCTTGTTGGGGCAGGTAGTAATTGAGGATGGTGAAGACCGATTTCTTGATTTCCCCGGCATAGGAGGTGCCGCCGATGAGGACCAGCTTTTTCCCGAAATTGACCATGATGAAGGCTTCGGAATTGGTGCCGTCCAACTCCGGCACCGCATGGAAGCCCGGCGCGGCGATGATGGTGAAATCCGGACCGACGTGCACGGGTTCGCCGGGGCCCACCGGGGCCAGGAACATATTGCGGGCGAACAGGTTCTGCCAGGCCGTGGCGGTAACCAGGCGGATATTCATCTGGTAATTCCGGTCCGCGCCGGCGTGGCGGTCCTGGACGAAGATCTCCTTGCCCTGGAGATAGGCCAGGAGCCGGTAATGGATGAGATCAAATTTTTCCGAGGTAAAAGGCTGGTTCTCTTCCCCCCAATGAATCTGGGCGGAGCTGGTGGGCTCTTCGACGATGAATTTATCCTTGGGAGAGCGGCCGGTATAGGCCCCGGTGCGCACCACCACCGGTCCCAGGTGGGCGATGAGTCCTTCCTGCCGGGAGACGATTTTTTCGTACAGAGCCGAAGTGGGTAGGTTCCAGTGGACTGCCGCGACGTTTCTGATGCCCTGATGCTTCAGGTCTTTCTTCATGGGACAACCCCCTGTGGGCCTCGCCGGGCGAGGGTATCTGAGAATGGGGTTATGGCCGGCCGGCAATTGCCGTATTAAGTCTGGTTGCTCTGAATTTCTCCTCTTTGCTCCTGTAACCGGATAAACTTTTTCTGTAATTTATGGGTAACCGTAAGATCGGGAGACCCTAAGCCGCTCTTGATGAGGTGCGCATTGATAAAGATGCGGTTTTTCAGATAAATATATCCAGCCCGGCCATCGGCGGCGCTGGTCTGAGCGTCTTTGATGAAGACGTTTTTTCCCAGAATCCGGGTCCGCAAATAATCCAGGGTCTCGGCTTTTCTGTCGATCCGCACTCCCAGGAAGGCGACCCTGGCGCCGTCATCAAGAGCAATGGTGCGCTCATCAATAATCCGGGTAACCTTGTGCAGCCGGTCGGGGCTCAACTGCGGGCGGTGGCCTTCCGGCCGGGGCTCGGCATTGCGAATTGCCGGAGTATAATCGATTTGCGGCAGTTCCTCAATTCTTTTATTCGGCCTGATGATTTGGAGGTCACGAGGAAAAAGCGGCCCTGCCTCGGTGCTGAGTTTTCGGGGAACGGCCGCCAGAAACTCTTCGTTGATTTCGTAACCTACGGCATTACGGCCCAGGTCCAGGGCCGCCTTGACGGTGGTGCCGCTGCCGACGAAGGGGTCCAGGACCGTGTCGCCCTGGAAGGTGAACATGCGGATCAACCGCCGGGGCAGCTCTTCGGGGAACATGGCTTCGTGTCCGACCTGCTTAACCCCGCCGAAATACCAGTGCCCGGCGAAGTACTCCTTCCACTCCTCCTTGGTCAGTCTGGAGGCTGCCTTGACCTCTTTCGAAACTTTTTTGCTCGGCCCCGGCTTTTTAAAAATCTGAATAAATTCGTAGTCGAGTTCCACGATGCCGTTGGGAGGAAAGGGATAGGAGCCCATGACGGTGGCCCCGCCGCTGGGGTTCATGGTGGTCTTCTTTTGCCAGATGATGGCCCCCAGGAAGTCAAAGCCGATGGCCTCGCACTGATTAATGAATTCGGCGTGCAGGGGGATGACCTTGTAGCGGCCGTAGACCGCGGCCCGGGCGAACTGATCGCCTATATTGATGCACAGCCGGGCCCCTTCCCGGAGCACCCGGAAACACTCCCGCCAGGTGCGGTACAGGTCCTTAAGGTAATCGTGCAGGCTCTGGCCGTAGCCGATCTGGCCGGGAACGCCGTAGTCCTTGATATGCCAGTAGGGCGGCGAGGTCACCACCAGGTCGATAGCCGCGTCCGCCACCTCCGTCATGGACCGGCTGTCGGCGATGATGATCGTGGCCTGGTTAGTCATGGTCGGTATGTTTGATCTCCCGGCAGCGGAGGCCTCGGCCCGACTTCCTTTACCAGAATAATAATAAGGGATTGGGGGCGGGGGTTTGGGGGAGGGGATAAGGGCCTTCCGCCCTTAGCCCCCTCCCCCAAATTTTCCGATCGACCTCACTTCGCCAGCAGCTTCAGGCTTTGGCGCAGCAGTTCTTCCAGGGTCCCCGCCCCTTGGGCCTGGGCCGCGTCCAGGGCCTTTTCCGCCATATTCTTGGGATATCCCAGATTAAGGAGCGCCGAGAGAGCGTCTGCCGTCAGCTTCTGACCGGGGGAGGCCGGCCGGGGCCGCCGGGCCGGCGGCAGCTTATCTTTGAGTTCCAGGACGATGCGGGCCGCGGATTTCTTGCCGATGCCGGGGATGCCGGCCAGGCGTTTGTCGTCGCTTTGCAATAAGGCCTGGATGAAGTCTTCGGGGTTGATGCCGCTCAAGATATTCAGGGCGGTGCGGGCGCCGATGCGGGGAATGCTCAGGAGTTGGAGAAAAACGTCCTTTTCTTCCTGGGTGGAAAAGCCGTAGAGGTGCAGGGCGTCGTCTTGCAGGCGGGTGTGGATCTGAAGGGCGACGGTGGCCGGCGGCTCCGGCAGGGCATAAAAAGTGGACAGGGGGATGAAGATCCGATAGCCCACGCCCCCCACCTTGACCAGAATCTGGCCGGGGGACTTGTCCACGAGTTGGCCTTCCAGGTAGCCGATCATGAGGCGGCGCCCGGCCAGCGGCTATGGAAGTGATGGCACAGGCTTACCGCCAGGGCGTCGGCGGCGTGCTCGTTTTCGGCTTCGATTCCCAGAAGTTGCTTGACCATCAACTGCACCTGGGCCTTGGAGGCCTGGCCGTAGCCCACCACGGCCTTTTTCACCACCAGGGGAGAATAATAGAAGAGGGGCGTCGCGGCCCGGGCTGCGGCCAACAGGACTACGCCCCGCACCTGGCCCAGGATGAAGGCGCTCTTGACGTTGGTGGCCAGAAAAATCTCTTCCAGGGCGATGGCCCGGGGCCGATGGTGCTGGATTAAATCTGACAGGCCGTCAAAAATCCGACAGAGACGGGATTCCAACGGGGCCGCGGAGCCGGCTTTGATGCTGCCTGAGGCCAGGTGGAGAAGTCGATCCCCCTCCCCCTCCAGGACCCCAAAACCGGTATGCCGGGAACCGGGGTCCACCCCCAGGATGATCGGGCTCACATCAAGGCCTCGAGCAGTTGGTCCGGAATGTCGAAGTTGGCGAAGACGTCGTTGACGTCGTCGTGGTCCTCCAGCATCTCCACCAGTTTGAGCACCTGTTGCGCGGCCTTTTCTTCCTCAATGGGCACCGTGGTTTTGGGGTGCATCTGCAATTCCGCCAAAAGGGGTTTAAACCCTTTGGCCTCCAGGGCTTCCTTGACTTCGAAGAACTTAACCGGGTCGGTGAGCACCTCGAATTGACTTTCATCACTTTGCAGGTCGTCGGCGCCGCACTCCAGGGCGGCCTCCATCAGTTGTTCTTCCTCCATGCCCTGCCGGTCGAAGACGATGACGCCTTTTTTGTCGAACATCCAGGCGACGCAGCCGGGCTCCCCCAGGCTGCCGCCGTATTTGGTTATGAGGTGCCGCACGTCGGACACGGTGCGGTTCTTGTTGTCGGTGAGGCTTTCCACCATCAGGGCCACCCCGGCCGGCCCATACCCTTCCAGGGTCAATTCTTCATAATTGGCGCCACCGGCTCCACCTTCGCCGCGCTTGATGGCCCGATTGATATTGTCGTTGGGCATGTTTTCGGCCCGGGCCGCGGCGATGGCGGCCCGCAGGCGGGGATTGCCGGAGGGGGCAGCGCCC
>JBAZKX010000122.1:0-6601 GCA_041650575.1 Desulfobaccales bacterium | reverse complement strand
TCCGGGGAAAAAATTATCTTAAAGGGGGGATGGGCGTCGGGGTACCCATTTGCTGAATTTAGGAAATTTTTATCAGGGGTATACAGTCAACCGTAAATCAGGAGAAAGGGAGAGAGGATTATGACCAAAGCGGAACTGATTGCACAAGTGGCGGGAGAGGCTCAGGTAAGGAAGGTGGATGCGGAAAAGGCCATCAACAGCCTGATCAGGATCATTTCAGAGGCTCTTAAGTCCGATGGCAAGTTGGCTTTGGCCGGCTTCGGCACCTTTATGGTAACCGAACGCAAGGCCCGGGAAGGCCGGAATCCCCAGACCGGCACCCCGATCAAAATCCCGGCCACCAAAGTGGTGAAATTCAAACCCGGGAAACAGTTAAAAGATTCAGTTAAGTAGGTTGCCGGCCGGTTTGACCCGGCCGAGGTCTAGGCGCGGCTTTCATCTGCTTTCCCGTAAGCAGCGGAATCTGCGGACCCTCCGGTGAGTCAGCCCGGAGCTCCCAAAGTCGGCATGATTGCGCAGTTTCCTCGGGAGATGGCGAGAGTCGCCGGATGGAGAGGTGTCGCCCCGGGACCGATTACTTCAGAATGGATTATCCCGTAAAATATTATCATGATCTTGACGCGGTCCGTGAGCGTGGTAAACGCGTTCCGGTCCCGAGCGTACCTTGACTTAACCCCCATCACCCCATCACCATCGGTTAGGTTAGAATTTCTTGAGGGCGGGAACGCACCGGTTCCCGCCCTCAGCTTATTTCACCCCGGCCAAGACTTCCTCCAGCACCCCCAACAGGGCGTCCTGATCTCCCGGCAGCAAGGTGCGCAGATCCAGGAGCACCACCCCGTGTTCCACCCGGGAAACCACCGGCGTGGCGGCCCGGTGCAGCCGGACTTCCAACTCCTGGGGGGCCAGAGGGGGGACGGTGAGGGCCAGGGCCCGGCTGGGCAGGGCCGCCTGGGGGAGAGACCCGCCTCCGGCCCGGCCTTCGCTGCCCACTACCGCCACGCTGAGCCGGGACCCGAAGCGCCGCCGTATCCGGCGGGCCAGGGCCCGGGCCTGGCGGTCCAACTCGGCCACCGGACAGGTGAGCATGCGCAGGGTGGGAATCTCCATGAGGGCCCGGGGCTCGTCCAGATAAAGGCGCAGGGTGGCTTCGAGGCCCGTCAGGGTCATTTTGTCGGGACGCAGGGCCCGGGTCAAGGGATTCTGCTTCAGAGCCGCCACCGCGTCTTTCTGCCCCAGGATAATGCCGGCCTGGGGCCCCCCCAGGAGCTTGTCGCCGCTGAATAACACCAGGTCGGCGCCGGTCTTCAAGGTTTCCTGCACCGTGGGTTCGCGCTCCAGGCCATACTTGGCGAGATCCACCAGGCAGCCGCTGCCCAGGTCCTCCACCACCATCAATCCGTAGCGCCGCCCCAGGGCCGCCATTTCGGCCAGGCTCACTTCGTGGGTGAAGCCCAGGATGCGGAAGTTGCTGGGATGGACCTTGAGGAGCATGGCGGTTTCCGAAGTGATGGCCGTCTCGAAATCCCTGAGGTGCGTCTTGTTGGTGGTGCCCACTTCTCTGAGGATGGCGCCGCTGGCCGCCATGATCTCGGGCATGCGGAAGGAGCCGCCGATCTCCACCAACTGGCCCCGAGAGATGATGACCTCCTTATCCTTGGCCAGGGTGTTGAGGGCCAGGAGCACCGCGGCGGCATTATTGTTGACCACCAGGACCCCTTCGGCCCCGGTCAGCTCCCGGAGGAGCCCCACCAGGTGATCGTGGCGGGAGCCGCGGCTGCGCCTGGCCAGGTCGTACTCCAGGGTATTATAGCGGCTGGCCACCTCGATTAACGGCGCCAGACAGGTCTCCCCCAAGGGGGAGCGCCCCAGGTTGGTGTGAATGATCACGCCGGTGGCGTTGATCACCCGGCGCAGGGACGGCTTAGCCGCGGCGGCCAGGGCCTCGCCCAGGTCCCGGAGCAGGGCCGCGTCATCCAGGGCCGCGGGCAGCGCCTCCGGAGGCGAGGCATTGATGGCCTGGCGCCGGTCCGCCAGGACCCGGCGGATCACCGCGGCCGCGAGGGCCCGGGGCAGGGGGTTGATCACCGGGGCCAGTTCAGATCGGCGCAGCAGGTCGTCCACCTGAGGCAGTTGGCGCAGCAGGGCAGCGCGCTGGGGGTCCATAATTCGCTCCTTTGCCCCAAAATATGCCACCGGGTGGAGGGTCTGTCAAACGAAAGAACGCCGTCGCAGCGGCGGGAGGCGGGATTTGGCCCGCTTCGTATCCGCAGATGGCCCGCCGGCAGCCGCGGAGGACTCGGGGAGAAGCACTTGATATCCGGATAAATTCTGTCAAGGCCCGCTTCTGATGCGGGACAACCTAACCGGGGGGCCAGGCCCGCCCCGATAGAGCCTCAGGTTCCCTTAAAGGCATAATCAGCCCTCGCCACCCACGAGACCTCTGTGCCACCAGCAGGGTAGCAGGGGCGGAGGCGAGGGGCCAGAACAGGCAGAAAAAGCGGCGGGGGAAAAGCGAAAGAATCAGGGTAATGACAAGACTTGACCTGATTGCCAGGCAATTGAGGTTAGATTAATTCTGTTGTGTAGGGCGGGAAAGCGCAGCGCATCCCGCCTTCAGAAGCCGCAGGGCGAGAAAGTAAAACCCGTCCCGCCTCAGGTAATTTGGTGAGGCCTGACTTGCACCACAATATCTTCAGCGCTTTGTTCCTGGCGAAAGGCTTTAAGCCCGGCGTTTGCAGAAGGGAGATGCTAATGGCGGGATGCGCTGCGCTTTCCCGCCCTGCGGCGCTACGGCGCTAAACCCTCCCTCGTTCAACTATGCATCATAACCAGGTGGGAGCTTCGTTCAGCCACCCAGGTAGCCCCCGGCAATGTGGGTGGCGTCCCACCAGTCGATCTTTTCCGCCAGGTGCTCTTTAAGCTCTTCGATCTCCATCTTGGCCTTGCTCCAATCAGTTGGACATTCCTTCATGAGTCGGTCAATTCTCCGGCTCAGATCCCCCACTAGGATGTGGAGTTCATCTGTCTGGGATCTGATTTTGGCCCTCTCTTCTCTGGGCATCCGGTCGATGACCCGGAGGATGTCGTAAAGCCGCGCCTTCATATTGGTCAACTCCGCATACATGGAATCGCAATAGTCCTTGATATCCATTTGGCAGCCGCTTGTTCCCTTGTGATAGCCTAAATTTAGTTTTTGTCAATGACGTTGTCAACCGAAAAAACCGGACGGACCCCCGGACGATTCTCGTGTCATTAACTTGAGCTTGCCAAACTCGACATTTGTCCACAATACAGGAAAAGTTGCGCGTATGATCTGGATGTGAAACACTTGAAAATGATCCTTAAGGAGCACATCAATAGCCGATACCCGACAACATTGCTAAGCCTTTTGGTTTTGGGCCGGAGGCGCCGAAACCTATGGGCGTTAGGAGAGCCCAGGCTAGGCCGCACCAACCCTCCGCCTTTTTTACAACTTCAGAACAGAAAAGGCCGGTTGATTCAAAAAGCCCCGGGCGGAATTGCCCCCTTACAGCAGGCGAGAGTCGATATTACCGGGTCCGCCACACTCCGGGGCGTAGCAGGTAACGTCCACGAAAGGACATTTCATGTTACAAATGGGGCACAGCTCCGGCGGATTGGCTGCGGTGATGAGCAAACGGCATTCTCGGCATTTCCAGTAATTCAAATCGGGGCAGATATCCCCGATGTACCGACCTGAAGCTGTTAAACCGCATTGGGCTCCGGCCCGCTTTCTCACATGTTGGTTCATTTTCGCCTACTCCTTGAAGCCGCCATTTTAACCCATATCTCTATTATATATATTAAATACATATACTATAATTTGTCAAGAGAATTGTTTAAATGAATATTGGTAGAGGATAAAAGTTAGCCGCCGGCCAGGATCAGAGCCGGGCTTGATGACCGCCATGCAACTGAGGTAGAGATTAATTCTGTTGTCGTAGCGGGAAAGCGCAGCGCATCCCGCCTTCAGAAGTCGCAGGGCGAGAAAGGAAAACCCGTCAACCCCTTCGGTAATTGGGGGAGGCCTGACTTGCACCGCAATATCTTCAGCGCTTTTGTTCCTGGCGAAAGGCTTTAAGCCCGGCGTTTGCAGAAGGTTGATGCTCATGGCGGGATGCGCTGCGCTTTCCCTCTACCGCGCTACCGCGCGCTGGCAACGGCCTAAAACGACAGTTCACAAAAATATCAACAATAATTTACCAAAATGCTTGACAATATTTGTAAAGTGTGGATAGTATGATACACCATAAAAAAAGCCAAACCCGCTGTGAGGCGGGGACGGGAAGCCACGGGTCTAGTGGCCCATAGAGGGTCAGTCTGGGCTAGTTATTTTTAGATGGCGGCGGGATGAGGAACGAAAAGGAGAATGGCATGCATAGCTCTAAAAAAAGCATCCTGGCTATAGGCATCTGCCTGGCAACCTTGCTTTTGAGCATCCAGGCCCAGCAGGCTTTTGGTTTTTACATGGATAGTGTGGCTTCAGTGACATTTTACTACGATGGGTCCCCCATTAGTTACACCGATACAAGCATACCTGTTGCCGATAAAACGGCGACTGATTCATCTAATAATCCCTGGGGCTACCCGGTGAATCTGTCAGGGGCCGCCAAGGCTGCCGTAAGGGGATACACCTCTCTGGGAGCCTCCGCCACGGCCACCGATGCAGGTGCGCTGGGTAACGATAGCCGTGCTGCCTCCTCTCTAGGCAGTGCCACCCGTTATTTTGGTATAGTGGTCACAACAGGCGGAACCATCACCTATGGTCTTTCTATCAGCGGCTCCTTAAGCCTCGAGGGAGACTCCGCTTCTTACACTGGGAATCCTTCCCTCAGTTATTCAAGCTTGCTCAGAGGTATCAACTCAACGGGGGGCTATTATGAAGTTCCCGGGACAAACTGGTCTGGGGTGGCAGTAGCATCAATCAGTGACGCAACTTTAATTAGCGCTTCTGTAGACCCAGGCTACTATGAAGTCTATATGCAGTTGAATGCCAATGCGTCTATTATGAACTTCGAGGATGGCACGACCGCCAGCGCCATATGCAATGCTTTCGACAGCCTGGGCTTTGGCGGCACCGACGTGAATTTCTGGGATATCGTGGATGGCACCGCCTCATTTTATTGCTACGATGACCCTTCCATACAACATATCGGGGTGCCGCTGCCCGGCAGCTTCCTTCTCCTGAGTTCTGGCCTCCTGGGCTTGGCTGGTTGGCGGAGGTTTAGGAAGGGTTAAAACACCAACACTAAGGGGATAGCATAGGCAGGTTCAACTATGGGCCTGCCTCTTTTGTTTGCCCCGGAGTAAATATCTCGGAGAGTTGTCGATATGGCAGCATAGGAAAATGGCTTCAGAGCGGGGGGGGAATACCGTGGTTGAAGAAAGCCCGAAATCCTGAATAGAGCCCATCTGTAAACCTTTTTTTTCAGCCAACTTCCGGCAAAAATCCCAAAGTTAAGAAAGTTTCGGGGCTAGGTCTGAATAAGGAAAAGGCGGTGGGAGCAGTTCGCCTGGGAAGATTAAATCCAGGTGAAAAGGCAAAGAGATAAGGTGTCCAAGCTGAGCTTGGACCAAAAAAGGCGTTCCCAAGTGCAATTTGGGAACGAGAGAAAAACCATGCGAGGCATCAGTGGCACAGGCCTCCGGCCTGTGGGAGGCCAGGTCCGACAGTCAATTTTTTCACAGGCCGGAGGCCTGTGCCACTGAATCAGTCTTTCAGAGCAGGTGAATAAGCTGGAGCTGGGGAACGAGGCCGGAAGTTTCCGGGCCAGACCTGCATAAGGGACAGCCGGGGACGGCGGTGCACCGGTGAAGATTGCATCCGGGCAAGATGCCGGTGCCAATTGGGACTTGACCAGGGGCTTTAATTTCGTATAATAAAAGTTTGCCATGGGTAGCGGCGTCCGGGGACGGGAGCAGAGGGCGAGTCCCGGCGGAGGAGCAGGCGGCCGGGGTCCCCGAGTGAGATTTTTCAGAAAAAAGATTGACAACCTCCTCGCAAACTCATACATTTATAAAGTTAAAATTTGGGCAGTTCTGGCCTAGTGAAATGGGGCGCGAGGCTGGCGTAGCTCAATGGTAGAGCGCCTGATTTGTAATCAGGGGGTTGCGGGTTCGAGTCCCATCGCCAGCTCCAGGGAGGCAGAATTTTCATTCAGTCCGGAGAGGTACCCGAGTGGCCAAAGGGGACGGGCTGTAAACCCGTTGGCGTAGCCTACGGAGGTTCGAATCCTCCCCTCTCCACCATTACTCCTTTAGGATGCGGGAATAGCTCAATGGCCAGAGCATCAGCCTTCCAAGCTGAGGGTTGCGGGTTCGAGTCCCGTTTCCCGCTCCACGTGGGCCCACGTAGCTCAGTTGGTAGAGCACATCCTTGGTAAGGATGAGGTTCACCGGTTCGATCCCGGTCGTGGGCTCCATCTTTTTAGGGCAGCCGCTGGCGTGAGCCTGGCAGAGTAACGCCGGCCTGAGGGCGGCGCCCGTATCTGAAGGTTGCAAGAGAATTCCCCGCTCCCTGGAGTCGGGTTAGGTTAATCAAGTTTCGGAGAGTAACGATGGCCAAAAAGAAGTTTGAGCG
>JBAZKX010000121.1:0-6621 GCA_041650575.1 Desulfobaccales bacterium | reverse complement strand
TGAAAAATGGTCTTGATGTTGCTGGCCCACTGATATTCGCTCAATGGATAGAGCTGGGTGCCCCGGGCCATGGCCCGCACCGGAGTTCCCCCGCTGGTGTAATATTTTTTCAAGTTGTTGACCACGGTACCGGGCACCGAGTCGCTCTTACTAACCACGAACAGATAGGCCTTGGAGGTATCAAACAGCGGTTTGCTCATGTTGTTCTGGTACCAGCTCGTGCTGCCCAAATCCTTGAAGGTGAGGCTCTTGACGGTGGCCTGGGCCTCTTTGGGGGCGAAGAGGCTGGCAAACCAACTGCCGCGCTCGCCCCGCAGCCCCGCCAGCACCGACTGCGGCACCGCCAGAGGCACGGTCACGGTGCCGGTGCCGGCGGCCGCCGTGTAACCCAGAAAGGCGGTGGCCGTGGCTGCGACTTCCGAAGCATTGAAGCCTAAAGCTTTGGCAAAGAAATTGGTTACCGGGCCATAGGCCAGGTTCTGGCCCCGCCTGATGGTAACGCGCAGGGCATTGGCGTTGGAGTCGCTGGCGCAGGTGGCGCCGAGCCCGGTCCAGGCCGTACTGGGATTGGCGGCATAAATGTCCCAGACGCCGAAATTCAAAGTCACATCGTTGCGTTCACCGGCCTCCAGGGCCGGCAACCCCTGGAGTTGGCTCTGGGTCTGGGCTACCTCGATGGCGGCCTGGGTAGCCAGGCTGCTGTCCCGGACCGCGGTGCCGCCTTGATCCTGGACCAACTGGGTGACGCCGGCCAAGGCGGCTGCATCCGCCACGTTTTGCAACTCATTGCGGGCGGTGTAGATCTGGCCCAGATCGATGGCCAGGCTCGCCATCCCGATGAGCGCCATCAGGCTGATGGCAATGGTAATCGCCGCAACACCTTGGTTTCCCCGGATTAAATTGGATTTCCTTATCACTTTCTTAACCCTCCTGGTTCGCCTCGGTCCTGAACTTTAGACATCTCCTGCATGATGGGACCCCGCGGTTACAACTTAGCCTCGGTCCGGTCCAAGCCCTTGATGACCTCGACGCTTTTATCCGGGATGGGCTTTGGGACCTCAACTTTGGCTTCTTTCCGGCCGACGCCGTGGGTGAGCATTGACGTGGTGACCCCCTTGGTTTCGGCGATGGTCCTGCTGTTGCGGTTTCTCAGAGCCAGCCTGATCTTGCCTTCATTGCTGGCCAGGTTCAAGACTTCGGAATCATCCGGGGTCAGCTCCAGGGTGACGGTATTCACCACTACGGGCTTGCTATCCCCCTTCTGCTCCCAAATCTGACCCGTGCTCAGGACCGTGATATCATGGAGGATAGTCTTGGAAAAATGGTCCGTGGCTTCACGCACGGGCAGATCCACCAGCACATCCACATGATCTCCCGGGTGAATGAAGCCGGCCACTCCCGCAACTTCGTCCACCTTTACCGTTAGCGCCCGTCTGCCCTCATCCAAAATGCCGCTCAACCCGGCGGCGGTGCCCTGGGGGGCCAGCATGGAAAACAGGACCGGATTCCCCTGGGAGATGGGCACCTTCACCACCCGGCCTTCAACTTCGCGCACCGAGGCCGCGGATTTGGGCGGAATAACTCCATTGGGCCAGGATACGGTTTTGATCTGTTGGCCCGACAGCGCCGTGCCCGGGGAGATGTCACCGGTAGCGACAACGACGCTGCGGGTCGCCACCACCGGGATATGAGTTTTCACGCTGATATAGCGGTGGACGGCAAAAGTAGCCACCAGACCCGCCAACACGGCGGCGGCCAGATACACGGAACCTCGGGGCAGTTTAAGTTGCATGGCAGTCACTCACACTTCATGATGGTTTGAGCCTGAAAGGCCAGCGTGGCCAGTTGAGGGATAAAGCCGCTCAACAGATCCATTTTATTCTGGCAGGTTACCCGGATGATGAGATCCGACCCCTTGGTGCCGGTCAGATAGCCGGTGTTGTTCGTCACCGAAATTTGGTAGGCATCCGAGGGAAGACGGCCGTTCAAATAGTTACTGACCACGGTCTGGATGGAGGGGTTTAAATCCTTTGGCGCGACGCGGTTGCCGGAGCTGTTGGTTTGATAGGTCACTCCGTAGCGGGCCCCCTCCCGGCTGGCGTTAGTAATGACCTGTTTCTGGTACCACAAGTACCCGAATTCCATGATTCCGAGGATGACCAGGAGAAGGACGCTGATGCCGATGGCAATCTCCACCATCATGGCCCCATCCGACTCCCGCAACTTTGACCACAAGGGGCGCTTCCTCAATGACACCATGGCTATCCTCTACCCACCAGAACTATCATGCCCATGGCGATGGCCACCCCGTAGGGTATCCCTTCGGTCAAGCGCGAAGGAGAGGGGGGGGCGGCCAATCCATCCGGGCGACACAGAACCAGATTGACTACAAAAATCCAACCTTGCTTAACTTTCTCCCATAAGGTCCCTTGCCAGAGAAGGTACCCCACCGCCAGAAGCCCCCCGGCTATACCCATATAGCAGAACAAAAATACCGTGAGTTGAGGTCCCAGCCAGGCTCCCAGGGCGGCCAGGGCCTTGACGTCGCCGGCTCCCATGCCGCCCCACAGGTAAGGGAGAATAAGAAAGGCGAATCCCAGCAGCATCCCGAGAACTCCGTTCGCCAGACCCGGGAGGCCATAATTCAGAGAATTGAAGGCCAGACCGGCCAGGGCGGTTCCCAGGGTGAGATAATTGGGAATCCGTCGAGTCTTCAGATCGCCCCAGGCGATCCACAGAGTAAGGGCCAACGGTAGAACCAGGTTCCCCCGGGAACTCAACCAGCCGGTGGCTTCAGATAAACCGACAGGCAAGGCATCCTCCTTCAAGATTTCCCGGCCGGCAATCAGCGCCGGATGGGCTGAAACCGGTTCCCGGGGATCGGGGACTTAGATCCACCGTCCCATGAGCATCAAGCCCACCACGGTTAACCCCAGGGACAGTAACGCCACCGTGGTCTGCAAGAACATCTCGGTGACTTTTTCGTTCATGATCGAATCTCCCATGGAGGCCTTTTAAGAGCCGCATCAAAGCTGAATCATCGGGCTCGGGTTGGGGTTGGTCACGTCAGAAATCCTCCGCCTCGGCCATCATTGTGATCCGGGGTTCCCACCATCACCTCCCCAGAGGAAACGATTTGGATTCTTTTACTATTAATAGACGTGATTGGAATATGCTTTAAAGCAAGACCAAGGTAAATCAGGAGCCCCCTGATTTTTCGCTTCCAAACCCCTGAATGTCCCCGTGGCTATTCCTAACCGGCTGGGATGAAAAACATTTTATATTATAATCAGATATAATTTAGTGATTTATTTTATATACTCCAGGCCTTTAACTTGGCTCAGATGACCGAGCCGCGCCTCCGGGTTGGCAAGGAAGGCGGTTCATCAGGAGGGGGATTCCCGCCCCGGACAAGGGGAGGGTCAGAGGGGGGAGAAGACCTGGCCACGTTTGAGTAAACCTCGGGCCTCCTTAAAGCGGGGTCCGGGAACTTAAAATGCCTTGGGCCTGGTAAACCCAGGCCCAAGGCATGACCGGATGGGGCCGGCGTGCCGCCGCCAGCCCCCTCCAGAATGGTGACAGCGCCTGCCGCTAGCTGGCGTTCAGAGATTCTCCAGCCTTCGTAAAGGCGCCGCTGATGTTATCTTTCAGGCCGGTCATGGCGCCGATCAGGCCCACGGCGATCAACGCCACCAGCAGGCCGTATTCCACCGCACTCGCCCCGGACTCATCTTTGAAAAAATTTTTGATCCGTTCCATGTGATTGTCTCCTTGGTTAAGAATTTCGAAATTCCGTGTGGTTTTGGGATCTGATGCATGTTACGTTATCTACCGCCGCTGTTTGCTAAACCATCTATGCTTCTAAGCCATCACCTCCTTGATACGTCCTTGAGGTCGCTTCATTGCCCTTTAGTATTGCTGAATATGGGTGAAATATGCTTGATTCGGAGACAAAGGTAAATCAGGCTGCCCCTGATTTTGGCCGGCAAAATCCCTGAAAGTCCCATGGGGAAGGTTGTGATTCTTGCTAAGGGAAAAAGGAGTGAGCGGGGGAAATACCCTAACCGGTTGGCGGCGGGCAAAGAGTTTATAAGATTTAATTAGTTTATTTCATTAACTTTATTGGTTAACCGGCCACCAGGGCGGCAGCCGCTTCCACGGCGGTTATAGGAGAGATAAATTTTATTAATCTTAAAAATTAAATTTAGGTAATGAAAAAATAATTCAACGCTAAAGAATAGCCCGGCCTACCTGGCCTGCCAACGGGGCAACCACATATTCACTTCGGCGCCCTGACCAGGGGCGGAATCGATCCGGATTTCCCCATGGTGATCGGAGACTACCTGGTGGACTTTGGTCAGGCCCATACCGGTGCCTTGAGGCTTGGAAGAGAAGAAGGGGTCGAAGAGGTACGGGATATCCTCGGGGGGGATGCCCGTCCCGGTGTCGCGTACGGTCAGGCGCAACCCCTGGGGTTCCGGGGCCACTTCCACGGTCAGGCGGCCGCCGGCGGCCATGGCGTCCATGGCATTGTCGATGAGCAAACGAAGGGCCTCGCCCAGGAGGCGCTCATCCAGGGGAATCAAGGGCAGATCCGGGGCCAGCCGGCGTTCTACGGTGATCTGCCGCGCTTCTAAGGCCCCGGCGGTGTCGGCCAGGACCTGGTCCACGAGTTTAACCAGGTCCCGAGGCTTCAAGTCCGGCAGCGGCGTGGCCGCAAAGGCTTCGATTTCGGCGACCATGCGCTCGAGGCGGTTGATCTCGCCCAGAATGAGACCGGCGACCTCCTGGGCCGGATCGTCGGCGGCCAGACCTCTCTGGAAGCGGCGCACAAAGCCCCCGATGACCATTACCGGATTGCGCACCTCGTGGGCCACCCCCTGGGAGAGCTTACCCAGAGCCGCCAGACGCTCGGATTGCAGGAGCTTTTGTTCCGCCACCTTGAGATCTTCCATGGTGAGGGAGAGTTTTTCTTTCAGGCGGCTGTAAAGCCGGGCATTTTCCAGAGCGGGGCCGATCAGGTTGCCCATGATGGTCATAATTTCCAGATCTTCGTCGGTAAAGCCCGCGGGACTGTTCTTGTTCAAGACTTCGAGGACGCCGATGAGCCGGTCCCGGGATTTTAGGGGGACGCACAGGATCGAGCGGGTCTGAAAGCCGGACCAGGCGTCGAACTGTTTGAAGAACCGGGGGTCCCTGGAGGTATCGGCGCAGATGAGCGGCTTTTCGGTCTGGGCCACCCAGCCGGCGATGCCTTCGCCGATCTTCAGCCGCAAGGTTTTGATCCGGTCGGCGCCGGTGCCCCGGGCCAGGCTGAAAAAGAGTTCCCCTTTGGCCGGGTCCACTTCAAAGATGGAGCTGACTTCGGCATCCAACATCTGCTCCACCCCCTTCAGGGCATTGTCCAGCGCCTCCTGGGTGTCCAGCGACGAATTGACCAGGGAGGTGACCTGGACCAGGCTCCTCAGATCTTCCCTGGTATAGATGGGTTCCGCCATGGTTCTCCTTAATTCCTGCGCTGGCGACCAGCAACCGAGTCGTCGTGGTCGGGGATCATTTCCGCCATTCTAATGGAATTTTAGCCAAGGGTGGTAAGAATTCTGACAGGCTGGAAAAACATCTGACATCTTTATGGGAGACTTCCGCCGTGCCCTTGGAAAAAGGGTAACATATGCGTAATTTTTACCCATGCCGATTTTTTTGGTGAATTATCAGTAAGTTATTCAATCAGCGCCTTTGGCGCCGGAAATTCCGTCCCGCGGGGCGGCGCGGCCTTTGGGCCTGGTTTTTCTCCAAAACCCGGCCTGAGGCGGTTCCGAGGGCCTCTCCGGCATGGGCATAGCCTTTGCATCATTAGTCGGTGGAGCACAATACTGGTGGCTTTGACGCGGTTTATGGAACCCGGGGCGCCGATCATGAAGGAAAAGTGCGGCACACTGTTGATCGCGGAACGCGGCTGTGAGTTGGCCCAAGGCCTGACCGCCTGGCTGACCGAACAGGGGCACCGCCTCAAAGCCGTCAATAACGTCAAAGACCTGCTCATGACCCTCCAGAGTGAAAAGATCAACGTCCTGGTCATGGATGTCCGCCTGCCGGAAGAACTGGGTTATGAGGCCATCTCCATCATCAAAGGGCTGCACCGTAAGCTTCCCATCATCATTACCGCCGACGAAAACAACCCCGAACAGGAAAGCCGCATCCGCCAGCAGGGGATTTTCTATTATCACGTCAATTCCTTCGGCACGGATGACCTTATATTAGCCATCTCCAACGCCATGGTGCGATCATCCCAATAATTTCAGAAGGGGAGTTCGATGGGACTACAAGAGAAATTGACTGCCGGTGAATTCGTCATTCTGGCGGAAATGGAGCCGCCCAAAGGCACGGATGTGTCCGCCATGGTAGCCGGCGCTACCAACGTCAAGCGGATGGTGGACGCCTTCGTGGTCCCGGAAATGAGCAACGCGGTCATGCGGCTGAGCTCTCTGGGCGGTTCGCTCCTGCTGCAAACCAAGGGTCTGGAAACGGTGATGCAGGTCTGCTGCCGGGACCGCAACCGTCTGGCCCTGCAAGGCGACCTCCTCGCGGCCCAGGCCCTGGGGGTGCCCAACGTCATGGCGG
>JBAZKX010000120.1:0-6673 GCA_041650575.1 Desulfobaccales bacterium | reverse complement strand
TTCAGATATCCTGGTCAACCGCTACAATCAGGTCTACATCGAGCGGAAGGGCCGTTTGGAATTGGCCGATATCCGGTTTCAGGATAATGAGCATCTTTTAAAAATCATCAATAAGATCGTGAGCAATGTGGGCCGCCGCATCGATGAGTCCGTGCCCATGGTCGATGCCCGGCTCCCGGACGGCTCCCGGGTCAATGCCATCATTCCGCCCCTGGCCCTCGATGGCCCCATGCTCTCCATCCGCCGGTTTTCGGTGCAGCGCCCCAGCCTGGAGGACCTCATTGAAAAAGGCAGTTTGACCGCGGAGATCGGCGAGGTCATTAAGGCCATTGCGGTGGGGCGCTTGAATATCCTCATCTCCGGCGGCACCGGCGCCGGCAAGACTACCATGCTCAATATCCTGTCCGGCTATATCCCCGCCACCGAACGGATTATTACCATTGAAGATTCTGCCGAACTGCAATTGCAGCAGGAGCACGTCTGCCGCCTGGAAACCCGCCCGGCCAACGTCGAAGGCAAGGGGGAGATCACCCAGCGGGAGTTGGTGAAGAACTGCTTGAGAATGAGGCCGGACCGGGTCATCGTCGGTGAGGTGCGCGGCGCCGAAGTCATTGACATGCTGCAGGCCATGAACACGGGTCATGAAGGCTCCATGACCACCGTCCACGCCAATACGGCCCGGGATGCGCTGCTGCGGCTGGAAACCATGATTTCCCTTTCCGGGGTCACCATCCAGGAAAAGGCCATGCGTCAGATGATCAGCTCCTCTTTGGATATCGTCATTCAATTAGTGCGCCACAGTGACGGGGTCAGACGCATGGTCGCCCTCTCGGAAATCACCGGCATGGAGAGCGGCGTGATCAGCATGCAGGATATTTTCGTGTTCGAACGTCAAGGGATTGATGAACACGGCAGAATTTTGGGACGCTTTGCGCCCACCGGGGTGCGGCCCCGATTCGTGGAGCGATGCCGCCTGTTCGGCGTGCCTTTGCCCGACGGCATTTTTATGCCGCCGGCGCGCCCCTTTGGACGCAGTTAGAGCATCGTACCTCCAGGGAGAGGGGGCATGGGTAATCTGACAAATTCTTTGGCCGGAATGGAATTCCATTATGCCCTGGGGCTCGTGGGCCTCTTTATCGGGGTGTTTCTGCTGATTACCGGCCTGAATCATTGCCTGCTGGAGCCCATGCGCCAGCGACGCCAGATTAATCAACGCCTCAGAGGCAGTAAACGGGAACAGGAGGTTCGGGCCCAGATTTTCAAGGCCTACCAGGAGGCCAAAAACAGCCCGGTCCTGGCCCTGGCAGACCGCTTCTTCGGGTGGGGCAAAGCGGAAAATCTCCAACGCCAACTGCTGCAAGGTGATATCTACATCTCCCCCAACGCCTTTATCTGCATCAGTATTTCCCTGGCAGTCACGGGGTTTCTCATCGGTTCGATGCTGGGAACCTTGGTCTGGTCCCTCGGGCTATCGCTCCTCCTGGGGATGCTCCCCATCATTTTCCTGCGCTGGAAACGGAAACGGAAAACCCTAAAAATCGAGAGATATATGCCCGATGCCATGGAGCTGATCGCCAGGTCCCTCCGGGCCGGGCATACCCTGCAAGGCACCCTCGAACTGGTGAGCCAGGAGATCCCCAAGCCGTTGGGGACCGAGATGCGCATCACCTACGAAGAACAGCGGTTGGGGTTGAGCATGGGTCAGGCTTTCCGGCGCATGGGGGAGCGGGTGGCCAGTCAGGATCTTCGGTTTTTCGTCATTGCGGTATTGATTCAGTCGGAAACCGGGGGCAACCTGGCGGAAGTTCTCGATAACATCGGCCTGATTATCCGGGAGCGGCTCAAGCTCAAGGGCAAGGTGCAGGGCCTGACCGCCGAAGGACGGTTCTCCGCTCTAGTCCTGAGTCTGCTGCCCTTTGGGACCTTCACCGCTTTTTATTTCCTTAACCGGGAATACGCCATGGTGCTGTTCACCGACCCGTTGGGGATCAAGATGTTAACCACAGGGTTGATCAGCATTACCATCGGCATCATCATCATGAAAAAAATGGTCGACATCAAAGTTTAAAGGGGAAGAGAATGACGGGGCTTGTCTGGATCATCATTACAGCCACCTTCGCCACGGTTGCTTTCCTCATGTATGGGCTCCTCAGCTATTATGGCAGTCGGCGGATAGTCCGGGATCGCTTTAAAAAGGTCTCCACGAACTCGATGCCATTAATCTATCGGGATGAAGGCAGCAACTTTAAAAAACGGTTTTTGGAATGGGTTTCGTCTCTGGGCAGATTCGCCATGGACGAGAAAAAAGATTCCTCCAAAATCCGTTCGGAATTAATCACCGCCGGGTTCCGCCATCCCAAGGGGCCGGCCATCTATTTCGGCATCAGAATCTTATTGGCTTTGGTGCTGCCGCTGTTCTACCTGCTGGCCAACGTTATGGACGGGGTATTGACCACAGGTAATCTTTCGATTTGTTTCTTCCTGGTCGCGGGTGGATTTTATATTATTCCGTATTTCCTCACGCTCATAATTCGGCGGCGGCAGGATCGCATCGACCGAGCCCTCCCGGATGTTTTGGACCTGCTCATCGTCTGCATGGAGGCCGGATTATCCCTGCAAGCCACCATCAACCGCGTCTCCGAAGAAGTAAAGTCCATCTGCATGGAACTTTTTAGGGAATTACAGATTACCAATGCGGAGTTGCGGACCGGGATCCACCGGGAAGTGGCCCTTAAAAATCTGGGCGAGCGCACCGGCGTGCAGAACGTCAAGGCCCTGGTAGGGCTGATGATCCAATCGGATCGCATGGGGGCCAGCATTGTCCAATCTTTGCGGACCCACGCGGCTTTTCTCCGGATTCAGCGGTCTCAGATGGCTGAAGAAAAGGCCGCTAAAATGCCGGTAAAGATCTTATTCCCTATGCTCCTGTTTATCTTTCCGGCCATTTTCATTGTGGTTCTGGGCCCGGCGGCCATCCAAATAAGCAGATCCTCCTTTTTCGGAGGTCACTAAGCAGGGAGGGATCCGATGATGTGGTGCGCCCCCAACGTGAGGAGGCCTGGAGGCAAGAAATTCGCGGGCAGGCTGGCCTGGCTGGTGCTCCTGGTGCCGGGGCTCGTCTGGGGTCTCGGCTGCGGAGCTCGGGAACCGCGCCTCGGCCCGGGCCATGAGTTTTCCCAAGGTCTGCGGCCGGCCTCCGAAGATACGGCCCGCCTGCTCCACAATGCCCACTATTTCAAATTGATGGGCCAGCCCGAACTGGCCATGAAGGAATTGGAAGCAGCCCACCGCCGGGACCCGGGCAATATTCGGCTGGCCAATGCCCTGGCGCAATTCTACGATGAATTGGGCCTGAGGGCTCAGGCCCAGCAGACCTACCAGGAAACCCTGGCCCTGGAACCGGATAACCCCGTGCTGAATAACAACCTGTGCTTCTCCTACTATCTGGGCGGTGACTGGCGCCAGGCCGAAGCCTGTTTCCGCAAAACTTTGGCGCGTCAGCCGCATAATCAAGCGGCTCGCAATAATTTAGGCCTGGTGCTGTGCCGCGAGGGGCGCCAGGAGGAGGCCAGGCGCCTGTGGCAGGAATCCGAAGGAGAGGCGGCGGCCGCTCGGAAAATCGAGGAAGTGTTGGCGATTCTAAACCCGGCCGGTGGACCGGCCTATGCCCAACAACCCCGGCCGCTTCCGGAGGAACAGGCCCATCGGTCTCATCTCCCGGTAGCCGCTCCGCCGGCCCCCGGTCCGGTGGCAGCCCGGGTCCCGGCTCCAGCGCCCAGGTCGGAAACGGGGCCGCCGGCCGCGGCGCCGGCCAAACTGGCTGCCGCCCCGCCGCCGGCCCCGCGCCTTCCGGCCAGGGAAATTCCCGCTCCCAGGCCTGCCGAAGCTCGGGTGACGGCGGTAAAGCCCGCGCCCGCGGCTCCCAGCCCTCGCGTCGCCGGCCCGCCGCCTGAAGTTTTAAGGCCCGGAAGCCCAGGTCCGGCCGCGCCCGCGGCCCCTGCCCCTAAGGTGCATAAGACCGCCGCGGCCCCGGCCGGGCGGCCTGAGCCCCCCAAGGTCGCGGCAGCACTTCCTCGCCACCCGGCGCCACCGGCCCGCCCCGCGCCTCTTACCACCCGGGAACTGGTCGAAACCAATATCGCGATCCTCAACGGCAACGGCACCCCTGACCTGGCCCGCGAAACCCGGTCGCGGCTGACCCTGGAAGGCTTTTCAGTAGTGGACATTAACAATTACCGGGATTTCGGCGTGAATCGCACCGTCATCTATTACCGGCCCGACTCGGAACGGGTGGCGACGGCCTTAAATAAGAAGTTTTTCCCCGGAGCCGAAGTTGAAGCCGCGCCCCAGTTGGCCGGCAATATCGATGTGAAGGTGATTCTGGGCCGCGATCTATTCCCGCAAGCCCATGCGGAAGCGATGGAAACCGGCAAGAAAAATTCGCTCTAAGGGACTGGGGCCCGTCCGGCGGCGGACCCTGGTCCAGTGCGACTTAATCAATACAGGCGGCACTGAAAATAACCACCGCAGCTATTGAAAATCACCGGTCCCACCGCGGTCTGTTATGAGCCGGCGCCTAAATATAATTTGCCCAAAGGTCGGCTCTTATTTAAGTTCCCATCTTATCCTGGAAACTGTTTGACATTAGTTTAATTTGTTGCTAAAGACCTTATTGTCACATGCTATAAAGTTTGGCATGTGAGAATGGGCAGGGATAGGTATGATGACCAGAGTTCTCCTTGCCGAAGAGCACCAGATTGTCCGCCAGGGCCTCAAGGCCTTGTTGGAGAGAGAAGCTGATTTGGAGGTGGTGGGAGAGGCCGGTAATGGACCGACGGTAGTGCGGCTGGCCCAAGAACTGGCGCCCGACCTGGTTCTCCTGGATCTGGCGTTGCCCGATTTTCAGGTGGGGGAGTCAATCCGCCAGATCCTGGCCGCCTCCCCCCAGGTAAAAATCCTGGCGCTGTCAATTTATGGCGACCGGCGGTTTGTGGTGAATGTCCTGAAGGCGGGTGCGTCCGGATATCTGTTAAAGGACTGCGCTTTCGAGGAATTGACCCAGGCGATCCGGACGGTCCGGGAAAATAAAACCTTTATCAGTTCAGGAATATCGAGTATCGTTATTCAGGATTATATCGAGGCGTTGCGAGCCAGTGAGGCGCTTTTCCGCACCATCTTCGAAGGCGCGCCCCTGGGAATTGCCCTGGTGGATAAAGACGGGCGTATCGTGGAAAGCAACTCCTCTCTGCAGGGGATGTTGGGGCATCGCCAGGAGGATCTCTTCAACCAGGAGTTTACCATCTTTACCGTCCCCGAGGACGCCTCCCGGTGCCGGGACCTTTTCCGGAACCTGGCCGACGGAACCAGTGAATGCCGCCAGGTGGAAATTAAATATTTGCAAAAAAATGACCGGGTAGCCTCGGGGCGCCTGACCGTTTCCCCGTTTAAAGGCACCAGGGCCGAAAGACAGTTTGCCATCTGCATGGTGGAGGATATCACGGAACAAAAGCAGGCCGACCGGGACATTCGCACTTATCAGGAGCAACTCCGCTCCGTGGCCTCGGAATTATCCCTCACCGAGGAACGGGAACGGCGGCGTCTGGCCACCGATCTCCATGACCATGTGGGGCAGATCCTGGCCCTGGCCCAAATCAAGCTGGGGGCTATCCGGGAATCCGCCTCCTCCACCAGCCTGGTCGAGCCCATGGACGAGATCCGGCGGCTCATTGAACAAACCATTCAATATACCCGGTCGTTGACCTTCGAGCTCAGCCCTCCGATTCTCTACGACCTCGGGTTTGAAGCCGCGGTGGAGTGGCTGGCCGAATTGATGCAGGATCAGCACGGCATCGCTATCCTGGTCCAGGCCGACCGGTCCTCCAAGCCCCTGGATGACGAATTACGCGTCCTGCTCTTTCAGACCGTCCGGGAGCTGTTGCTGAACGTGATCAAACATGCCAATGCCAGACATATCAGGGTTATGCTGGCCAGGGAGAATTCCACCCTGCAAGTCAAAATGGAAGATGACGGTCTGGGCCAGGGGGGGTCCTCCGAATTTCCTTTAGACGGTCCCTTTGGCTTTGGGTTTTTCAGCATTCGAGAGCGCTTGAAATATCTGGGTGGACACCTGAACGTGGAATCTGAGCCGGGTTGGGGTACCAGGGTCACCTTGGGGGTGCCCTTGAAATATTGATAGGGAGTAGGGGGAACCGATGATCACGCGAATTCTGATTGCTGATGATCACCAGATTGTCCGCCAGGGCCTGCGCTTTTTGTTGGAGAAGGAGCCCGACATGAAAGTGGTGGCGGAAGCCGAAGACGGACGGATGACCGTACGCCTGACGCGGGAGTTGAATCCCGAGGTGATCATTATGGACGTGGCCATGCCTGATCTCAACGGCATCGAAGCCACTCGCCAGATCACCGCCGAGTTTCCCACCACCAAGGTGATCGCGCTCTCCATGTACGCGGACCGCAGATTTGTGGTCAATATGCTAAAAGCCGGGGCCTCGGCCTACCTCTTGAAGGATTGCGCCTTTGAGGAACTGACCCGGGCCATCCGCGTGGTCCTGGCCCACAAGACTTATCTGAGTCCCGGGGTGACCGATATCCTGGTGAAGGATTGCAAGCTGGGGGCCCCGCCCAGCGAAGTCTCGGCTTTTGGGGTGTTAAC
>JBAZKX010000119.1:0-6674 GCA_041650575.1 Desulfobaccales bacterium | reverse complement strand
ATGCGACAGACACCGAAGCGTCGGAGAAAGGCCCGCGGCCGGCCGCACAACGGACAGCGGTTATATTTCTGCACCGGATATTTGGGCTCGCGCTTCGCCTTGGCTATTAACGATTTTTTGGCCATCCTTATCTCCTGAAGGGCATACCCATGAGTTTGAGCAAAAATTTCCCTTCTTCATCGTTGGGCGCGCTGGTGACAATGGTGATGTTCATCCCTTTGACCTTGTCGATCTTGTCGTAGTCGATTTCAGGGAAGATGATCTGCTCTTTGATGCCCAGGGTATAGTTGCCCCGGCCGTCGAAAGCCCGTTCGCTGACGCCCCGGAAGTCCCGCACCCGGGCCAGCACCACGTTGACCAGCTTGTCTAAGAAATAGTACATGCGGTCCCGGCGCAGAGTGACCATGCAGCCGATGGGCATGCCTTCCCTCAGCTTGAAGGCGGCGATGGACTTCTTGGCCCGGGTGACCACCGGCTTCTGGCCGGTGATGGCCCCCAGTTCCACTGAGGCCGACTCCAACAGCTTAATGTTCTGGATGGCTTCCCCCAACCCCATATTGACCACGACCTTCACCAGCCGCGGCACCTGCATGGGGCTCTTATACTTGAACTCCTGCATCATCCGTGGGACACACTCGGTCCTATAATAATCCCGCAGGCGCGGCGTCCCTTGGAAAGCCGGCGCCGCGGACTTCTCGGCTGCCGCGGCCGCAGGCTTCTCCGCCCCCTTGGCAGCCTTCTTGGGAGCCGCCTTGGCAGGCGCCTTGCCCGTCGCCTTGGACTTGTCTTTTCCAGATCCTTTTTCAGCCATCGATCAATTCCTTGCATTTCAAGCATACCCGGACCTTCTTGCCTTCACCGGTCTGGGTCATACGAAAACGGGTGGCAGTGGCGCACTTGGGGCAAACCAGCTTCACCTTGCAGACGTTCAGCGGCGCTTCTTTCTCGACAATCCCGCCCTGCCCGCTCGTGGGGCTGGGCCGGGTGTGCCGCTTGATGAGGTTGAGCTTTTCCACCAGCACCTGGTTCTTTTCCCGGAACACCTTCAGGACCTTGCCGGTCTTGCCCTTTTCCTTGCCGGTGGTCACCTCGATCAGGTCGTTCTTCTTCAGCCTGACCTTAACGGGCTCCTGAACCTTCTTATATGCCATTAGAGCACCTCCGGGGCCAGGGAGATGATCTTCATGAAGCGCTTGGCCCGCAGTTCCCGGGCCACCGGCCCGAAGATGCGGGTCCCGATGGGATCGCCCTGGGGGTTGATGAGCACCGCGGAGTTATCGTCAAACTTGATGTAAGAACCGTCGGGTCGCCTCGTCTCCTTGACGGTGCGCACCACCACGGCCCGCATCACGTCGCCCTTTTTTACCTTGGAGTGAGGCAGCGCTTCCTTCACCGCGACAATGATGATATCCCCGACCCTGGCATACCGCCGCCTGGTGCCTCCCAGGACCCGGATGCAGGAAACTTTCTTGGCGCCGGAGTTATCCGCCACCGTCATTTGTGTTTGAACCTGGATCATTCTTCTATCCTCACGCCCGGTTGCTTACTGGGCCTTCTCCAGGACTTCCTTGACCCGCCAGTTTTTGTCCCGGCTTAAGGGACGGGTCTCTTCCAGAAGAACCTTGTCGCCCACCTGGCAGGAATTATTGGGGTCATGGGCCTTGATTCGGGCCCGGCGCCGGATGATCTTATGATAGAGGGGGTGGCCCACCAGGCGTTTCACTTCCACCACCACGGTCTTATCCATCTTGTCGCTGACCACCATACCGATTCTGGTCTTGCGCACACCGCGCTGCTTTTCCATACTCTGACTAATCCTCCCAGGCTATTCTTGCCCGGCTTTGCCCCTCAGTACCGTTTTGACCCGGGCCAGGTCTTTCCTGGCCTGCCCCAGTCGGGCGGTGTTGTCCAATTGCTGCCGGCTATGCTGAAAGTTGAGGTTGAAGAGTTCTTCCGAGACCTCTTTCAGCTTCACCGCTAGTTCTTCCCGGGTCAGATCGCGTAAATCCGCGGCCTTCATGATTTCGCCTCCGCTGCGGCCATCTGCTCCTTCTCCACAAACTTGGTGGGGATGGGCAGTTTATGGGAGGCCAGGCGCATGGCCTCTTTGGCCGTTTCCCGGTCCACTCCGGCCATCTCATAGAGGATGAGACCGGGCCGGATTACCGCCACCCAACCCTCCGGACCGCCTTTACCTTTCCCCATGCGGGTTTCCGCCGGTTTCTTGGTAAAGGGCTTATCCGGAAAGACCCTGATCCAGATCTGGCCGCCCCGCTTGACATGGCGGGTGATGGCGATCCGGGCCGCTTCGATCTGCTGAGCCGTGATCCAGCCGCATTCCTCAGCCATCAGGCCGTATTCCCCGAAGGCCACAAAATTGCCCCGGGTCGCCTTGCCCCGGCGGCGGCCACGCATTACTTTCCGATGTTTTACCCGTTTTGGTGCAAGCATTTTTCTTTCCTTGACCTCCTCCCCTTTCTACCGGGGAGCAGGAGGGATTATACCTAGCCTCGTTCTTGGCTTTGCGTTCCCTGTGGATTCTTATCTTGGCTTTTAATCTCTAATCTAAAACCCAAAACCTAAAACCCAGAACCGGCTTTAGAAGCCCATGCCTTCTTCGGCGGTCAAGACCTCGCCGTGGAAGATCCACGTCTTGACCCCGATGATCCCGTAAGTGGTCTTGGCTTCGGCGAACCCGTAATCAATCAGGGCCCGCAAGGTGTGCAGCGGTACCCGGCCTTCCCGGTACCATTCCTGCCGGGCGATTTCCGCTCCGGCCAGCCGGCCCTTGCAGCGGATCTTGATGCCCTTGGCCCCGAACTTCAGGGCCTGACCCACTGACTTCTTCATGGCCCGCCGGAAGGAGACCCGCCGCTCCAGTTGCTGGGCGATGTTTTCCGCCACCAACTGGGCATTGATTTCGGGTTTGCGCACTTCGTGCACGTCGATGACGAGTTCCCGGCCCACTACTTTCTCTAACCGGCGGCGCAGATCATCGATTTTCTTGCCCTTTTGGCCGATAACCATGCCCGGCCGGGAGGTATGGATTCTAATGGTCAGCTTGTTAGCCGCCCGTTTGATGTCCAGTCCGGCGATCCCCGCCCCTTTGAGCTCCTTATCTGCCTTCAGGAACTCCCGAATCTTGCGGTCCTCCAAAACCAGCGCTGCAAAATCCTTCCGGGCGAACCAAATGGAATCCCATTTGCGATAACTCCCCAGACGGAAACCAATGGGGTGAACTTTCTGGCCCAATCCATGCCTCCTTATTTCAGTTCCCAGTTACCAGTAGTCAGTTGCCAGTATGTGAAATTGCAGCGTGCCAAGAAATTGATACTAACAACTGGCCACTGGCCACTGACCACCGTTTTTAATCATTTCCCGGTCCCTTCCTTCAGGACCACGGTAATGTGGCTGCTCCTTTTGAGAATGCGGTTGACCCGGCCCATGGCCCGCGCCTGGAAGCGCTTCAGGGAAGGCCCGCCATCCACCTGGACTCCCTTAACCACCAGGGTATCCACGTCCACCTGGGGCCGCTGCTCGGCATTGGCCACCGCGGACATCACCACCTTGCGCACCAGCCGCGCCCCCTTCTGGGGCATGAACTGCAACATCGCCAGGGCCTCTTCCACCTTCTTGCCGGAAATGGTCCGGGTCACCAGCCGCAGCTTGGTGGGCGAGATGTGGAGATATTTAGCGCTCGCCTTGATTTCCATGGCTATTTCTTACCCACTTTGGTTTTGCGGTCCCCGGCGTGGCCCCCGAACATCCGGGTGGGAGAGAACTCGCCTAACTTGTGCCCCACCATGTTTTCGGTGACATAGACCGGAATAAACTTCTTGCCGTTATGGACCGCCAGGGTTAATCCGATAAATTCCGGAGTAATGGTGGACCGCCGCGACCAGGTCTTGAGCACTTTGCGATCCTGAGTCTCCCGGGCCTTATACACCTTGGCCTGGAGGCTGTCCTGCACGTAAGGTCCCTTTTTTAATGAACGGGCCACGATTTTCCCCTCTACTTCTTGGACCGGTGTTTCACGATATACCGGTCGCTTTCTTTGGGTTTTCTGGTCTTATATCCCTTGGTGGGCACGCCCCAGGGGGTACACGGATGCCGGCCGCCCGAGGACTTGCCTTCGCCGCCGCCCATGGGATGGTCCACCGGATTCATGGCCACGCCCCGCACATGCGGCCGCTTCCCGGTCCAGCGGGTCCGCCCGGCCTTGCCCAACGAAACGTTTTCCTGCTCCACGTTGCTGAGCTGCCCGATGGTGGCTATGCAATCCACCGGCACCATCCGCACTTCGCCGGAGGGCAGTTTCAGGTGGGCCTGCTTGCCTTCTTTGGCCATCAACTGAGCGTAAGCCCCCGCGGCCCGGGCCATCTGGCCGCCCTTCCCCGGCTTCAACTCCACGTTGTGCACCAGGGTGCCGTTGGGAATGTTCTTTAAGGGCATAGCGTTGCCCGGCTTGATATCCGCCTCCGCGCTCGCCACCACCATGTCCCCCACCTTCAGGTCCTGGGGCGCCAGGATGTAGCGCTTTTCGCCGTCCACATAGTGGAGCAGCGCAATCCGGGTGGTGCGGTTGGGGTCATATTCGATGGTCGCGACCTTGGCCGGAACTTCCAGCTTGTTGCGCTTAAAATCGATGAGGCGGTAGCGCCGCTTATGTCCCCCACCCCGGTGACGGGCGGTGACCCGGCCATAATTGTTCCGGCCCCCCGACTTTTTCAGGGTTGTGACCAGACTCTTCTCCGGCTCGCTCCGGGTGATCTCGGCAAAATCCGTCGCCGTCTGGAACCGCCGCCCCGCTGAAGTGGGCTTACGGGAAATTAAAGCCATGACTAGGTGTCCTTAGTATATAGTCTAATTCTGCTTAAGTACTGCCTGGCGCCAGCCGCCCGGAAAAACGCTTACTCCCGGGTCCCGGTTACTTAGAGCGCCTCAAAGCCCGCGATCTTTTCTCCGGGCGCCAGGGTGACGATGGCCTTCTTCCAATCGGGCCGCATCCCCACGGTCTTGCCCAGGCGCTTTTCCTTGCCCCGGACGTGGACGGTGTTCACCCCCAGGACCTTGACCTTGAAGATATCTTCAATCGCCTTCCTGATCTCGATCTTGTTGGCCTTGAGACTCACCCGGAAGGTCAATTTATTGGCCGCCTCCCGCTGGGTGTGGGTCTTTTCCGTGATGATCGGCCCCTTAATCAAATGATGATACGCCTTCATTTGGCCAACCTCGCTTCGATCTGATCCAATACCGGGGAAAACAACACCAGGTGATCGTATTTCAGGATGTCGTACACGTTCAGCCCCATCGGCAGCATCACCTGGATGCCCGGCACGTTCCGGGCCGAAAGCTCCAGGGCCGTATTCCCTTCCGGGGCAATGAACAGGGCTTGGTTGATGTCAAAGGCCGCCAGGACCTTGACGAAATCTTTGGTCTTGGGAGTGGTATGGGGATACGCGTCTATCACCACCAGCCGGCCGTCGGCCACCTTGCTGCTCAAAGCCATCTTCAAGGCCAGGCGCCGCACCTGTTTGGGCAGCGTATAGGCATAGCTCCGGGGCCGGGGACCGAAGGTGGTGCCGCCGCCCTTCCAGATGGGGGAGCGGCTGCTGCCCGCCCGGGCCCGACCGGTGCCTTTTTGGCGCCAGGGTTTGCGGCCGCCGCCCCGGACTTCGCCCCGGGTCTTGGTGCAGGCGGTGCCAGACCGGCGGCAGGCCCGCTGCCAGGTCACCACTTCATGGAGCACGTGCCCCTTGACTTCGACCCCGAAGATCTCGTCTTTGAGGTCCAGTTCCCCTACTTTCTCTTTGGCAATATTATAAATATCTATCGTCGGCATCGCTTTACCCGACCTTCTGGATGAGTACCAGGCCCTGCCGGGGACCGGGTACGGCCCCTTTGACCACCAGCAGGTTCTCGTCCGGACGCACATCCACCACTTCCAGATTCTTTATGGTCACCCGGGCATTTCCCATGCGGCCCGGCATCTTCTTGCCTTTGACCACCCGGGAGGGGTAGGCGCTGGCGCCGATGGAGCCGGGAGCCCGATGAGACATCGACCCGTGACCCATGGGACCCCGGGCAAAGTTCCACCGCTTGATGGTGCCGGCAAACCCCTTGCCGATGCTCGTGCCGATGACGTCCACGATATCGCCGATCTCGAACTGCTCCACGCTGATCTCCTGGCCCTCTTCAAAGCTCGAGGCATCCTCCAGCCGAATCTCCCGGAGATATTTGAAGCCGCTCTTGGCGCCGTGTTTTTCGAAGTGGCCCTTTTCCGGCTTGTTGCACTTGGCCAAGGCCCGCCGGTCAAAGCCCATCTGCAGGGCTTCGTAGCCGTCCTTGGTCGTGGTCTTTTTCTGCACCACAAAGCATGGACCGGCTTCGATGACCGTGACGGGCACTGCCAGGCCTTCGGAATCGAAGATCCGGGTCATACCCAATTTCTTGCCGATTAAACCCCCAGGCATCTTTCTCTCCAGTTATCAGTTGTCAGTTTTCAGTTGTCAGTCTTTTCGACATGAACCTGCATCAGGAACAGCCTGCTGACCACTGGCCGCTGACCACTGCTTTTAAACTTTTATTTCTACGTCCACCCCGGCTGCCAGGTCCAGCTTGCTGATGGCGTCCATGGTTTGCTGGGTCGGCTCCAGGATGTCCATCAAGCGCTT